>DATLUM010000060.1 GCA_035533095.1 Acidimicrobiales bacterium
CTGGCGGCCGCGATCGGTGCCCTGCCGGCGGACCGGCCGAGGTACCTCATGGGTGTCGGCGACCCGGTCTCCATGCTCGAGTCGATCGCCCTCGGCGTGGACATGTTCGACTGCGTGCTGCCGACCCGTCTCGCCCGCCACGGCACCGCTCTCACGTCTCAGGGCCGCTACCAGGTGAAAGCCTTTCGGTACGCGGCCGACGACGCCCCGATCGACCCTGGCTGCGGCTGCAGCGTGTGCGGGCGGTACAGCCGGGGATACATCCGACACCTCCTGCTCACAGGCGAGCCGACAGCCGGTCGCTTGCTCAGCATCCACAACCTCTACTGGACGCTCGCCCTGGTGGACAGCGCCCGCCAGGCGATCCGCGCCGGGACCCTCGGCGGGCTGATAGCCGACGTGCGTGAAACCTGGGAGCCGGGGTCGCTGCGCTAAGGTCACCCGGTCCTTCCCACGGGCGGGACCCCCCAATTCTCATGCACGCAACCCTGTATTTCATCGCAGCCACCACGACGACCGTGGCCGGCAAGAAGTCGACCTCGTCGTCGAGCCTTCCGCTGCTGATTATCGTCGTTTTGTTCGCTGGTGCGTACTTCCTCTTCATCCGCCCCCGGTCGCAGAGGATGCGCCAGCAGCAGGCGGCCACGCGCCAGCTCGAGATCGGCGACGACGTGGTCACCGCCGGCGGGATCCACGGTCGGCTGGTCGGCATCGGTGACGATACCGTCGAGGTCGAGGTGTCCCCGGGGGTGGTGCTGACCTTCCTGCGGCGGGCGGTCAACGCAAAGCCGAACCCCGGCGGCACCGCTTCCACGCAGGCCAGCGATCCCCACGATGACCGCGACGACTCATACGGCGACCACGACGACCACGACCATTCGCACGACGCCCACGACTCCGACGGCGACCACCTCGGCCCCCCTCCCCAGGCGAGCGATCACGAGCCGGACGACAACGGCAGGCCCGGCTAGCTGACCATGCGTAGGGGCCTGGTCTGGTCACTGGTGTTCATAATCGGCGCGGCGGTCGTTTCGCTGGCCGCCACGGTCGCGCTCGGCCACGCGCCGCTGCTCGGCCTGGACCTGAAGGGCGGCGTGTCCGTCGTGCTTCGGCCCGAGGGAAAGGTCACGAGCGCCACCTTGCAGCAGTCGGTCTCGATCATCGACCGGCGCGTCAACGGGTTGGGTGTGGCCAACTCGAACGTGACCAGCCAGGGCCAGGACATCGTCATAAGCCTTCCGGGCATCAAGAACGCTCAGGCTGCGCTGGCGGTGCTCGGCCAGACGGCCACCGCGTACTTCCGACCGGTCCTGTGCCAGATACCGCCCTACGCCGGCGCCTCCACGAGCACTCCCTCCACGACCACTCCGGCACCGACCAAGGCCAACCCGTCGTCGCCGACGACCGCGCCCGCAACCCCAGCCACCACGGCGAAGGCCCTGGGCGGCTCCGGCGGCTCCGGCGGTGACGTCCGGCTGGCGTCGGTCGTGCTGCCCGCGGACCCCGGTCAGACCTCGCCGACCACGGCTCCTCCTCCGGCGACCACGATCGTCCCGAGCCAGAGCTCGGGCGGCACGCCGGTAGCGGTCAACAGCCCCCCGGCGGACGCGTGCAACGCCCCCAACGCGGCCCAGTTCCCGACGACCCCGGTGGAGAAGGACACGCAGAACGCCACCGTCATCCTGCCCTACTACCAGAACGCGTCGTCCAGCAGTCGTTACGTGCTGGGCAAGGCGGACATGACCGGCAACGGGGTACACACCGCGTCGGTGGTGGTCAGCCAGACAGGCCAGTACCAGGTGCAGCTGTCGTTCACCGGGAAGGGCGCCACCGAGTTCGACAAGATCGCCGCAGCGCGCTACCCCTTCTACAAGCAGAACCCGAGCAACCCGCCCTACCAGAGCCTCGAGGCGTTCGAGCTCGACGGCACCGTCTACTCGGCGCCGACCATCCAGGCCCAGAGCTTCAATGGCACGGCGGTGATCAGCGGCTCAACGGCGTCGCCCTTCACCTACAAGCAGGCCAACGACCTCTCCGTCGCCCTCAAGTACGGCTCCCTCCCCGCCCGCTTCGTGCCGCAATCGGTCCAGACCGTCTCCGCGACGATCGGCAAGGACTCGCTCAAGGCGGGCCTGCTCGCCGGCGCCGGCGGGATCATCGTCGTGCTGCTGTACATGATCGCCTACTACCGCCTGCTCGGACTCGTGGTGCTGCTGGGGCTCGGAGTGGGTGGGTCGTTGCTGTACTCGATCATCACCGAATTGAGCCAGAGCAGCGGGCTCACGCTCACCCTCGCCGGGGTCACGGGCATCATCGTGTCGGTCGGCATCACCGTCGACTCTTACGTGGTCTACTTCGAGCGGCTCAAAGACGAGGTCCGGGCCGGCCGGAGCGTCCGCCAGTCCGTCGAGCGCAGCTTCAACCGCGCATTCCGGACTGTCCTCACCGCCGACTTCGTGGCGTTCCTCGCCGCGCTGATCCTCTATCTGCTCACCGTCGGAGACGTCAGAGGCTTCGCGTTCATGCTCGGGCTGTCGACTCTCCTGGACGTGGTGACGGCCTACCTGTTCATCCGGCCGATGACGATCCTGGTCGGCCGGCGGCGGGCGTTCACCGAGGCGAAGTACCTCGGCGTCGCACGAGGCCTCGGGGCCCGGCCCTTAGGGGACGTCTAGGTGGCCGCCAGGGACGAGCGGGCGCGGCGGGTGCACCACGGCGCCTACGCGAGGCTGTTCCGCGGAGAGACTTCGTTTGACTTCGCGGGCCGGTGGCGTCGGTGGTTCATGATCTCCGGTGCGATCATCCTCATTGGGATCGTCTCCCTCGGCACCAGAGGCCTAAACTTCTCGATCGACTTCCGCGGCGGAACCGTGTGGCAGGTGCCGACGAGCGCCTCGGTCAGCGAGGCCCGCTCCGTCGTCGGCGCCGCGGTCCCCGGCTTCTCCCAGGCGACGGTCGAGGTGCTGACCAACACCCTCACTCACCAGCGGACCATCAAGGTCGCGGCGCCGGCGAAGATCACCAGCGACTCGGCGAAGGTCGCGGCAGTCACCCAGGCGCTCGCCAAGATGGCCCACGTCTCGCCCAACGAGGTCCAGATCAACGACGTCGGTCCCTCCTGGGGCTCCGACATCACCAACAAGGCGATCCGGGCGGTGATCATCTTCCTCGTCGTCGTCTCCGGCTACATCTGGCTGCGCTTCGAAGCGAAGATGGCGCTGGCCGCTCTCGTCGCGCTCGTACACGACATCCTCGTGACCGCCGGGATCTACTCGTTGTCGGGGTTCCAGGTGAGCCCCGACACGGTGATCGCATTCCTCACGATCCTCGGTTATTCGCTCTACGACACGATCGTTGTGTTCGACAAGGTCCAGGAGAACACGCGAGGTCTCGCCTCGACCAACCGGCTGACGTACACGGACACGGTCAACCTGTCGATGAACCAGGTTCTGGCGCGCTCGATGAACACGTCGTTGGTCGCGATCCTGCCCATCCTTTCGATCCTCGTGATCGGCGCGTGGGTTCTCGGGGCGACAGCTCTGGAGGACTTCGGTCTCGCGCTGTTCGTCGGATTGACGACCGGTGCCTACTCGTCGATTTTCATCGCGTCTCCGTTGCTCGCCGTCCTCAAGGAGCGCGAGCCGCGCTACGCGGAGATCCGCCGCCGGCTGGCCGGCGGGTCGCCGGCGCGGAGGCTCACACCTGCCGCTGTCGCAACGGGCGGAGGCATCCCAGACGTGGTCCCGGAGCCCGCCGGTGACGGACGCGGCGCAAGGCCGGCGCCCGCCGGCCGGATCGACGTGACGGACGACCCCGAGGAAAACGCGGAGCCGGCTCAGCAGAGGTTCGGCACGCCCGTGCCACCGCGGGGCGGCAACCGCCCACCGCCCCGGCCGAGAAAGAAGGGTCGCCGCCGCTAGCCCGAGCGCGGCGAAGGGCCCAGTGCGCTTCGCTGCGGCGCCCAGCCAGTACCTTGGAGGCATGGAAGAAGGCCAGGGCTGGCTGAAGGATTACATCCGGGATATCCCGGACTTCCCCCAGCCCGGGGTCGTGTTCAAGGACATCACCCCGCTTCTCTGCGACGGCGACGCCTTGGCCAGTTGTGTAGAAGCGCTCGCCGACGCTTTCTCGGACAAGCCTGTCGACAAGGTCATCGGTATCGAAGCACGGGGCTTCATCGTCGCCGCCCCGGTCGCGGTCAGTCTCGGCGCCGGTTTCGTCCCCGTGCGCAAAGCAGGCAAACTCCCCTGGCGGGTGCGGTCGGAGGAGTACCAGCTCGAGTACGGAACCGACTCACTGGAGATCCACGCCGACGCGCTCAACCCGGGCGAGCGAGTGCTGATCATCGACGATGTTCTCGCCACCGGCGGCACGGCAGCAGCGACGGCACGGCTGGTGGCGGGCGGCTCCGCCGAGGTCGTCGGCTTCGGCTGCATCATCGAGTTGGCGTTCCTCGGCGGTGCCGGGAAGCTCGACAGCCTCGAAGCGGTTTCACTGTTGAGATACGAGTAATGGTGCGGGCGCGAATGGGCATATCGGCACGACGATGACCAAGACAGAGGGGGCCAACAGGGCGCGAGCCGTAGCGACAGTGGAGCGGGTGCTGCCGTGGAGGCGCCAGGTGCAGACCGACGATGCGCTGCGCCCGCTGTTGAGTTCGTTCCGCGACCGCCATCCCCGCGACGAGACGTGGTTGATCGTGCGTGCCTACGAAGCCGCCGCGTCGGCGCACACCGGGCAGCTGCGCAACAGCGGAGAGGCGTACATCTCCCACCCGCTCGCCGTGGCCACGATCCTCGCCCGCCTCGGCCTCGACGATGTGACGATCGCCGCCGCGCTGCTGCACGACGCCGTTGAAGACACCGGCTTCGGACTGGAGGAAATCTCCTCCGTGTTCGGAGAGGACGTCTCGGCGATCGTCGACGGGGTCACCAAGCTCGACAGGGTCCGCTTCGACTCCAAGCAGGCGCAGCAGGCGGCGACCATGCGCAAGATGCTCGTCGCGATGGCAAAAGACCCCCGGGTGCTGCTGATCAAGCTCGCCGACCGGCTGCACAACATGCAGACCATCGCGGCGATGCCCGAATGGAAGCAGAAGCGCAGCGCCCAGGAGACCCTGGACATCTACGCCCCACTGGCCCACCGTTTCGGGATCCAGGACATGAAGTGGCAGCTCGAGGACCTGGCCTTCGCGGCTCTCCATCCTCGCCGCTACGCGGAGATCGAGCAGATGGTCGCCACCCGGGCGCCCGAGCGCGACATCTACTTGGCGCAGGTCATCGGCCAGGTCAACGACCGCCTGGCGGCGGCCCGAATCGAAGCCCAGGTCACCGGGCGCCCGAAGCACCTGTACTCGATCTACGAGAAGATGATCGTGAAGGGCAAGGAGTTCGACGAGATCTACGACCTTGTCGGCGTGCGGGTGCTCGTCGAATCGGTAAAAGACTGCTGGGCCGCGCTCGGAGCGATCCACGGAGCGTGGACCCCGGTGCAGGGCCGGTTCAAGGACTACGTGAACACCCCGAAGTTCAACCTGTACCAGTCCCTGCACACCACGGTCGTAGGCCCACAAGGCAAGACGATCGAGGCGCAGATCCGGACCCTCGAGATGCACAACCGGGCGGAGTGGGGAATTGCCGCGCACTGGGGCTACAAGGAGCATGCCTCCGCCGCCGACGTCGCCTGGTTGCAGCGCATCGTCGACTGGACCGCCGACAGCACCGATCCCGTCGAGTTCCTCGAGAGCCTCAAGCTAGACCTCGAGACCGACGAGGTCTTCGTCTTCACTCCAAAGGGCGACGTCATCTCGCTTCCCGTCGGCTCGACGCCGATCGACTTCGCCTACGCCATCCACACCGAGGTCGGGCACCGTTGCATCGGCGCCCGGGTCAACGGCCGCCTCGTGCCGCTCGACTCGCACCTCGTCTCCGGCGACAGTGTGGAGATCTTCACGTCGAAGGTCCCGTCCGCCGGCCCGAGCCGCGACTGGCTGAAGATCGTCGTCAGCCCACGGGCGCGTAACAAGATCCGCCAGTGGTTCAGCCGGGAGCGACGCGAGGACGCCATCGAAACCGGGCGCGAGGAGTTGATGAAGGCGCTCCGCAAGGAAGGCCTCCCCGTCCAGAAGCTCAGCTCGGCGCCGGAGATCGGCCGCCTCGCCGAATCGATGAACTACGCCGACGCGGACGCTCTCCACGCCGCGATCGGTGAGAACCACGTTTCGGCGCAGTCGGTCGCCCAGCGCATCGCGCGGGACCTACGCGGCGGGGAGCAGGAGGTCCAGCTCCCGAGCACCGCCCGCCAGCCGCGGCGGGTCGGGAAGCGGCCGGGTGTCGGCGTGCACGTGGAGGGGCTGGATGACGTGATGGTCCGGCTGTCCAGGTGCTGCACCCCCGTTCCCGGTGACGAGATCATCGGGTTCGTCACCCGCGGGCGCGGCGTGACCGTCCATCGCAGCGACTGCGCCAACGCGGCCTCCCTGGCCGCCGGCGAGGTGGGACGGATGATCGAGGTCGAATGGGACCGGGGGAGCGGCGGCAGCTTCATCGCCGCGGTCGAGCTCAAGGCTCTCGACCGCACCCGCCTCGGCGTCGACGTGTGGAAGGTCATCTCCGACAACCACCTGAACATCGTCCGAAGCGAGTCCCTCGCCGGCCCGGACCGGGTGAGCCGGATGCGCTTCGAGTTCGAGCTGGCCGACCCCGCACACCTCGACTCGCTCCTCGCGGCGCTCAAGCGCATCGACAGCGTCTACGACGCGTACCGGGTCCTCCCCAACCGCGGCGGCTGACCGCACCGCTCGCCGCCCTACCGGCCTGTCGCCCTACCGGCCGCTGCGCCGCTCGCCGCCGGCCGCCGCTCGCCGCCCCGCCGGCCGCTGGCGCACAACCGGACAGAGTTCTGCTGCCCCGCGTCCCGGAGGCCATTCTCGGTCCCTTTAGCGCGCGGCGTGTGTGACCCAAAGGGACAGGGTTCGTCTCACTGCCAAGCGCCGGCACGTTCTCTGTCCACTTCCGGCCTCGAGACAACCGGCCTCGAGACAACCGGCCTCGAGACATCCGGCCTCGAGACAACCGGCAATCCCGGAAGAACACCCCAGATCGCCCATCGTGTACTATTCCGGGCACTCAAGCCGGTCCGGCCCGCTGGGGGGCGGACCGCATTCAACCAAAAGGGGGATCGGGTTGTCCCGACGACTGCTACTCGTCCTGACCGCCGGCGCATTCGCGGCAGCAGGGCTGTTCACATCTGGTGCCGCCAAGGCGACCACCGCCGCTTCGTCAACACCGAACGGAGGAGCCTGTCAGCTTCAAGGCACTGCGAACTTTGCCTCTCCTGGCCTCACCACCAGTTCCTCGAGCTTCACCTACGGCTTCACCGGCAGTCTCTCTGGTTGCCAGTCCAACAACACCGGCGCTCCGACGTCCGGGACGGTGAGCGCCGGTTCGCCCATCACCATCTCGGGGACCACCTATCAGGAGCCCCCCGCCACCGGGACCGGGAGCTGCGCGAACAGCTCGACCAGCGGCGTCTCGGTCACGCAGTGGGCCGGCGGGACCTACACGGTGGTCAAGTACACGACGACCGGTGCAGGCGCCCTGGTTGCGCTGCAGGGCACGGTCGTATCAAACGTGACGGTTAGTGGGCCGAACGGCACCACCTACACCATCACCACGAACGAGGCGTCCACCCCAGTTGGTGCCAACGCGCTCGGGGAACTCACGTTCAGCACGAGCAACCCGACCGGCATCACCGCCTGCAATTCGGGCGGTCTCACCCAGGCCGTGATCAACGGATTCATAGAGATCGGCCAGTCGTAGCAGCCTTCCAGCCGGCGCCACGGAGGGAGGCTAAACCTCCTTCCTGGCGCCGGCGGCCCGCTGCGCAGCGTGTCACCCTGACCCCCTATTCCCGCACGGCGCCAAGCCCGCACCGGTAGCCTCCATCCCGTGTCCGAGCTTCGCCACCCCCCCGGCACATTTGACGTCCTGCCTCCCGACTCGGCGCGCTGGGAGGCTTTCGCCGCGACGTTCGCGCGGGTGGTCGAAGCCGCCGGCTACGGCCTCATCCTCACCCCGACCTTCGAGGACGTCGCCGTCTTCAAGCGGGTCGGGGAGTCCACGGACGTCGTCCGCAAGGAGATGTACGACTTCGAGGACAAGGGCGGCCGGCACATAGCGTTGCGCCCCGAGGTGACGGCGTCGGTCGCCCGGGCTTTCATCCAGCACCGGCCGGCGCTGCCGTGGAAGACGTGGTACGCCGGCTCGAATTTCCGCTACGAGCGGCCGCAAGCCGGCCGTTACAGGGAGTTCCGCCAGGTCGGGATCGAGGCCTTCGGGACCGACGACGCGGACCTGGACGTCGAGGTCATCGCGCTCGGCTGGGAGTTCTACCGGGCGCTGGGCGTCAACCGGGTCGAGTTGCAGCTCAACTCGCTCGGAGACGCCAACTGCAGGCCCGCCTACCGCGAGCTGCTGCTCAACTACCTGCGCGAGCGGCGCGACGACCTCTGCGACGACCACAAGGAGCGCCTCGAGGAGAACCCGCTTCGCGTCCTTGACTGCAAGAAAGAACCCTGTCGTGACCTCGTCAAGGCCGTCCCGCTGCAGATCGACCACCTCTGCGACGAATGCAGCACGCACTTCGCCCGCGTGCGGCAGGGCCTCGACGCCCTCGGCATCGACTACACGCTGGCACCGCTGCTGGTGCGCGGCCTGGACTACTACACGCGCACCACGTTCGAGTACACCGGTCTGGCGCTCGAGTCCGCGCAGAACGGCATCGGCGGTGGGGGGCGTTACGACGGTCTCGTTGCGGCGATGGGAGGACCGCAGACGCCGGCGGTGGGCTTCGCTCTCGGCGTCGACCGCACGCTGCTGGCCGCCGAAGCCGAGGGCGCCGTCCTCGGCCGCCAACCGGGTGTCGACGTGTTCGTGGTCGACTTCGCCGGCGGGGAGGCGGCCCGTGACCTGACCGCGGCTCTCCGGTCCGCCGGCATCAAGGCGGATCGGGCGTACGACAACCGCTCCGCCAAGGCGCAGTTCAAGGCGGCCGACCGCTCGGGGGCGCGCTTCGCGATCGTCGTCGGTCCGGACGAGGCCGTCGCGGGCAACGTCGGGATCAAGGACCTCCAGCAAGGTGGCGACCAGTCCACGATCCCGGCGGCGGGCGTCGTGGACGAGGTGCGCCGCCGGCTGGGCGGGTAACGGGCGTGCCGGCGGGAGAGGACGACCTTTTCTCGGCCGCGCTCGACGAGCGGCTCTCCTCCCAAGCACCCCTCGCGGCCCGCATGCGGCCGCTGACGCTCGAGGAGATGGTGGGCCAGCGGCACCTGCTGTCACCGGGCCGCCCGCTGCGAGCGCTGATCGAAGCCGATCGCCTGTCGTCTGTGATCCTGTGGGGACCGCCGGGGACGGGCAAGACGACCCTCGCCCAGGTGATCGCAGGGACGACGCACAAGGCGTTCATCCCGATGTCGGCAGTCACTGCAGGGGTAAAAGACGTGCGCGACGCGGTGGCGGCCGCGCGGCAGCATCTGGCCGAGCAGGGCAGAGGCACGATCCTGTTCCTCGACGAGGTACACCGGTTCAACCGGGCGCAGCAGGACGCGCTGCTCCCGTCGGTCGAGGACGGCACGCTCGTGCTCATCGGTGCGACGACGGAGAACCCCTTCTTCTCCGTGAACGCGCCGCTGCTCAGCCGCTCGACGCTTTTCAGGTTGGAGCCGCTCGACGACGAGGCGGTGACCGAGCTGCTCAGCAGAGCGCTCGAGCGCGAGGGGACCGAAGCCGAACCGGACGCGATCGCCGCGTTGGTCGCACTCGTCGACGGCGACGCCCGGGCTGCGCTTACCGGTCTGGAGGTCGCGATGGCGATTGCCGGTGGAGCGAAGGTCACGGTGGCGGACGTCGAGGCCGCGAGGAGCGCGCGAGCGATCCGTTACGAGGAGGACGACCACTACGACGTGGTCAGCGCGTTCATCAAGTCGATCCGCGGTTCGGACGTGGACGCCGGCCTGTACTGGCTGGCACGCATGCTTGCCGCGGGCGAGGACGCGAGGTTCATCGCGAGGCGCCTCGTGATCCTTGCGAGCGAGGACGTGGGGATGGCGGACCCGCAGTCGTTGCTGATTGCCGACGCGGCAGCCCGAGCGGTGGAGTACGTGGGGCTCCCGGAGGCGCAGCTGAATCTCGCTCAGGCGGTGGTGCATCTCGCGAGCGCCCCGAAGTCGAACACGGTGACGACGGCTCTGGGCGCCGCGCAGGAGGATGTGGCGTCACAGCCGGCGGGTCAGGTGCCGGCGCATCTTCGGGACTCCCACTACCGGGGAGCCGCCCGGCTGGGGCACGGGAAGGGTTACCGGTACCCCCACGACGACGCGCGCGGCTGGGCGGAGCAGCAGTACCGCCCCGAGCATCTGGAGGGCAGGGTGTACTACCAACCGTCCACCCACGGCGCCGAACCAGGACGGTTCGAGCGGTGGCTCCGCGACCGCCGGCGGCCGCCTGGGTAGTCTTTACAGCCTTGATCGCCAGCACCACGTCGACGGTTTGGCCGGTGGTGATAGCCGTGGCTGCCACGGTCGTCGTCGCGCTGCTGGCCATGGCCGCCCTCTCTCTGGCTCGCACCGCCGCGCAGCTGCGTGACCTGGCGTCGGAGCTGAGCGACCACGCAGAGGTCGTCCTCGGCGCCGTGGAGGACACAGTGGTCAGGGCCCGTGCCGAGCTGGACCGGGTGGACGACCTGGTCGGCTCCGCCGAGGCGATATCGCAGACGGTTGGATCGGCCAGCCGGCTGGCTCAGGCGGCCGTGTCGACACCGCTGATCAAGATCATGGCGTTCGGCGCCGGTACGGCGCGGGCGGGCCGGCGCCTGCGGGGCCGGGACGAGCCGCCGCGAAGGGGTCGGCGTCTGCGGAGGGTGAGCTAGGTGTTCAAGCGGGTTCGCTGGATGGGCGCCGGTGCTGCGGTCGGCGCGGGCGCGGTCGTGTGGCTTCAGGCGCGGCTTCGCAAGTACACCCCGGCCGGCATCGCGGGCGAGGCGGTCGAGCGGGCCAGGAGCGCTATCGAGGAAGGACGGGCCGCGATGCGCGACAGGGAGGCCGAGCTTCGTCACTCCCATCTGCGCCCGCAGCGTCGCCAGCAACGGCGCTCTCCACACCGTAAGTAATCTGACTGGCGTCATGGATGCGAACGGGTTGCGGCGCGCTTTCACGCGGTTCTTCGTCGACGAGGGCCACACAGCGGTCCCGTCGGCCGGGCTGATCCCGCACCACGCCCGGGCCCCTCTTTTCACCAATGCGGGGATGAACCAGTTCATCCCCTATTTCCTCGGTGAGGAGAAGGCGCCGTTCCCGCGGGCCACGAGCATCCAGAAGTGCGTGAGAGTACGTGGAAAGCATGACGACATCAACCTTGTCGGGCGTACCACGCGCCACCTCACGTTCTTCGAGATGCTCGGCAACTTCAGCTTCGGCGACTACTTCAAGGAGAGGGCGATACCCCTCGCCTGGGAGCTGTTGACCTCGGTGTTCCGGCTCGACGGGGACCGCCTTTGGGTGAGCGTGTACAAGGACGACGACGAGGCGGCGGAGATCTGGCGCGACTCGATCGGGGTCCCCGCCGGGCGGATCCAGCGCATGGACGAGGACAACTTCTGGGAAATGGGCGAGACCGGCCCGTGCGGACCGTGCTCGGAGATCTATTTCGACCGGGGCCCGTCCTGGGGCGCGGAAGGCGGGCCCGCCGGCGGGGGCGGCGAGGAGCGGTTCGTCGAGATCTGGAACCTCGTGTTCATGCAGTTCGACCGCCAATCGGACGCGACGTTGACGCCTCTTCCTCGGCCGAACATCGACACCGGTGCCGGGCTCGAGCGGGTTCTGATGGTCTTGCAGGACACCCCGTCGATCTGGGAGACCGATGTGCTTCGGCCGATCATCGCTCGTGCCGAAGCCCTGACAGGCCGGGCATACGGGGACGACCCGGAAGTCGACGTGTCGTTGCGGATACTGGCAGATCACGCGAGGTCGATGTCGTTTTTGATCTCGGACGGCGTGTTCCCGAGCAACGAGGACCGCGGTTACGTGCTCCGCCGCCTGATCCGCCGCGCGGTCCGCCAGGCGTACGCCCTCGGCGTCGAGCGGCCGGTCGCCGCGGAGCTGGTCGGCTCGACGATCGACGTGATGGGCGAGGCCTACCCCGACCTGGCCCGCAACTCGGACTACGTCGCGGGCGTGGCGGACAAGGAGGAGGCGCGGTTCCGCACGACCCTGCGATCCGGGCTTTCGATGCTGGAAGCCGAGCTCGCCGGCGGCGGTTCAGAGGTCTCGGGAGAGGTCGCGTTCAAGCTGCACGACACCCACGGCTTCCCGGTCGAGCTGACCCGCGAGATCGCCGCCGAGCGCGGGGCGAGCATCGACGAGGCCGCGTTCGAGGCTGCGATGCGTCGCCAGCGGGAGCAGTCGAAGCAGTCGGGCCGGGCGAGGGCGGCCGGCGCCGAGGGGAGGCTGGCGGAGTACCACCACATCCTCGAGGAGCACGGGCCGACCAGGTTCGTCGGCTACAGCGACACGTCCGCTACGGCTCACGTGCTGGCGGTGCTGGAGTCGGAGACCGCCGGTCAGGTCGAGGTGTTCCTCGACGTCACGCCTTTCTACGCGGAGGGCGGCGGCCAGGTGGGCGACACCGGGACTATCGAAACCGACAGCGGACGTCTCAGGGTGCTCGACACGACCGTCGCCGTCCCCGGACTCACCCGGCACACGGCCGTCGTCGAAGAGGGTTCGCTCCATGAGGGTCAGGCCGCCACCGCTGCGATAGACGCGGAGCGGCGGGCCGATATCAGGCGCAACCACACCGGCACTCACCTCCTGCACTGGGCGCTTCGCGAGGTCCTCGGCGACCACGTCAAGCAGCAAGGTTCGCTCGTCGCGCCGGAACGGCTGCGCTTCGACTTCACCCACTACAACTCGATGACCGCCGAGGAGATCGCGCGGGTGGAGGACCTCGTGAACCTCCGGGTGCTCGCCGACGAGGAAGTGAAAGTCTCGGTGATGTCGAAGGTGGAAGCGGACGCGGCCGGTGCGATCGCTTTCTTCGAGGAGAAGTACGGCGAGGAGGTGCGCGTAGTGCGCGCCGGCACCGAGTCGATGGAGCTGTGCGGCGGGACCCACGTTTCGCGCCTGGGCGAGATCGGTCCGCTGGAGATCGTCTCGGAAGGGTCGATCGGCTCGAACCTTCGCAGGGTGGAGGCCACGACGGGGGTTGGCACCCTTCATCGGCTCCGTGACGCGGAGAAGCGGGTCGCCGACGCCGCGGGCCTGCTCAAGGTGCGCCCGGACGAGCTGACCGAGGCGATCGAACGGAAGCTCAACGATCTCCGGGAGGCGGAGGCGAAGCTGCGGTCGGCCGAGCAAGCGGCCCTCGCCGGCCAGGCACGCTCGCTCGTCGAGTCGGCCTCGGACGGCTGGCTCGTGGCGAGAGCGGACGGCCTCACCTCCGACCGCCTGCGGGAGCTGGCGATCCAGGTGAAGAATCTCGGTGGCCTGCGCGCCGTCGTCCTCGGCGGGAGCCCCGACGGGGAGAAGGCTGCCCTCGTTGCGTTGGTTTCGAAGGGAGCCACGCCTGGCGCCCCGGACCTGATAGGCGGCGCGGCCAGGACCGTCGGCGGGGGCGGTGGGGGTAAGAACCCCGAGCAGGCGATGGCCGGCGGGCGCGATCCGTCGCGCCTCGACGAAGCCCTTGACCAGGTGCGCGAGCTCCTGCAGACCGCCGGATGACCCGAGCTGGGAGGCCAAGATTGATCGCTGCGGGACTACGGACATGATCCCTGCTGGAAGGGTCGTGGGCATCGATCTGGGCTCGCGACGGATCGGTATGGCCGTGAGCGACTCGGCTCAGAGCGTCGCCACACCCGTGACCACGGTCAACCGGTCGGGCGACCTGTCGGCCGACCACAGCGCGGTCGCAGCAGTCGCCGAGGAATATGGCGCCGTGGGGGCGGTGGTCGGGTTGCCGCTGTCGCTCTCGGGTTCCGCCGGTCCCGCCGCTGCGGCCGTCCGGGAGGAGATCGAGTCGCTGCGAAAGGTGTTGCGCATCGAGGTCGAGACCGTCGACGAGCGCTTCACGACTCGGGTCGCCTCGTCCGGCATGCGAGCGGCGGGCCGCAAGGCGCGCCGTCAAAGAGAGGTCATAGACGCTGCCGCGGCCGCCGAACTGCTCCAGACATGGCTCTCCCGCCGGCGCTCCGCGGTGGGCGAATCGTGAGCGACCACCAGGACGTCCTGCCGCCGGGGTACGAGGAGTCGCAGCCGTGGCGCGGGCCGGCCCACAGCGCCCGCCACCGGCGGCGAGAACCGTCCACCGGGCGCAAGTGGCCGCGCCGTGTCCTCGCTGCGGCAGCCGCCTTCGTGGTAGTCGTCGCCGCGGTGGCCATATGGCTCGATTCGCAGATCAACCCGGGGGGCCACCACGGCCCGCAGGTGAGCGTGATCATCCCGAAGGGCGCGTCGACGAGCCGGATAGGCGACCTGCTCGCCAAGGCAGGGGTCATCCACGACGGGACTCTGTTCACCATCTGGGTCCGCCTGCACGGCGACGGACCTCTCTACCCGGGCACCTATCTCCTGGACCGGAACTCGAGCTACGGCCCGGTCATATCGGCCCTGGAAGCCGGCCCCAAGATCTTGACGGACCGCCTCGTCATACCCGAGGGGTACACGGTCCAGCAGATCGCCAACGCGGTCGGCAAGCTCCCCGGCTTGAACCTCTCTTCCGCCAAGTTCATGGCTGCCGCGACCGACGGCAGTGTCCGCAGCCGCTACGAGCCCGAGGGCGTCAACAACCTGGAGGGGCTGCTGTTTCCCGCTACCTACGACGTCCGCCAGGGTGAGACCGAGAGCGAGCTGCTGGGCCAGATGGTCGCGTCCTTCGAGGACCACGCCTCGACGCTCGGTCTCGATTCAGCGGCGTCGTCGCTGGGCATGACCCCCTACCAGGTGATCGCTGTCGCATCGATCGTCGAGCGCGAGGCCAAGCGCGACTCCGACCGGCCCAATGTGGCCAGTGTCATCTACAACCGCCTGCGCGTCGGGATGCCGCTCGGAGCCGACTCGACCCAGACGTACTACCTGCGCCTCACCGATCCGGGGGTTCAGCCCACTGCTGCTCAGCTCGACACGGCCAGCCCGTACAACACGCGCACCAACAAGGGTTTGCCGCCGACGCCGATCGCCAGCCCGGGTGTGCCTTCGTTGCGGGCCGCCACGTCCCCGCCGTCCACCAGCTACCTGTACTTCGTGGAGATCAACCCCGACGGCCGCCTGGGCTTCGCGTCCACCACCGCCGGCTTCATCCAGCTTCGGGATCAGTGCCGGGCCGCCAACCTCTGCTGAGCACGCAGGGAATCCCGTCGGCGACCACGAGCGTCGCCGGGATCATCGGCGACCCGGTCCGTCACTCGATATCTCCCGCCATCCACAACGCGGCCTACACCGCGCTGGGGATCGACTGGGTATACGTAGCATTCGAAGTGCCGGCAGGCAGGGGACCGGCTGCTGTGGACGGCGCACGGGCGCTCGGTCTGGCCGGGCTGTCCGTCACCATGCCTCACAAGGCGGCGGTCGTCGAACGGCTTGACTCGCTGACGCCGACTGCAGAGCGGCTGGGGGTCGCCAACACGATCACCCGCCGGCCGGCCGCGGATGGGGGATCGCTCCTGGAGGGCGACAGCACCGACGGGGGTGGATTCCTCGACGCGCTGCTCGGCGACGACGGGTTCGACCCCGCCGGCCGGCGCTGCCTGCTGCTCGGCGCCGGGGGAGCGGCGCGGTCGGTCGCCCTGGCGCTCGGCGAGGCCGGGGCTTCCAACGTCGCGGTCATCGGCCGGCGCCCCGAAGCCGTCAAGGCTTGTGCGGCGTTGGCCGGACCCGCGGGGGAGGCGGTAGCGCCATCCGAGATGGAGCCTTTCGAGGTTGCGGTCAGGGACGCCGACCTGATCGTCAACGCCAGCCCGGTCGGCATGAGACAGGGCGATCGGCTCCCGTTCGATCTGGATCCCTCCTGGCTTTCACCGCGGCACGCGGTTGTGGATCTCATCTACCTGCCGGCGGTCACGCCGTTGCTTGCGGCCGCCCGCGGCCGGGGGGCCTTCACCGCGAACGGACTGGGGATGCTGATCAACCAGGCGGCCCGCCAGATCGAGATCTGGACCGGCAGAGCCGCACCCTTGGAGGTCATGTCGGCGGCAGCGCTAGCTGCACTTTCGCACCGACCGGACTGACCCGCAGCCTCTCGTGGGTCGAGTTGGGCTGCCGTTGGCGGGCGAGGCCCGATAAGGCTTAGGTCGACCAGGGAGAATGCCGAATGAGAGAGCACCACTTCCATCGGAGGTTTTTCCCGTGTCACTCGAAGGCTCTCTCGAGACGATCGCACTGCCCGAAGTGCTCCACTTGCTCTCTGACACATCCAAGAGCGGCGAGCTCCTGGTGAGCGGCGACCGAGGGGACGGTCGGTTGTGGTTCGACGCCGGCCGCCTGAGCGGTTTCGACGTGCACCGCTGCTCGGACCCCGCCGACGCGCTGTTCGAGCTCTTGCGGGCATCGAGCGGAAGGTTCTCCTTCGACGCCGGCATGTCCCCTCCGGAGTCCGCCAACGGCGTCGGGGAGGACGAGAACGGCGCGGACGTCCGTCCTGTCCTCGAGGTGGCCCAGGCGCGCCTGGAGGAGTGGTCAGGAATCGTCGCGGTGGTCCCGTCTCTGCAGCACAAGGCGTCCCTTTCGCCGGAAGCTCCTCGCGAGAGCGTCGAGATCTCGGCGGAGCAGTGGTCGCTGGTGGTCACGATCGGTGAAGGCCGCACCGTCGGGGATGTCCTCGACCGCGCTGGTCTACCGGAGTTCGAGGGCTGCCGCTCGCTGAAGACGCTCGTCGAGGACGGGCTCGTGGCCGTGTCCGAGCCGGACGAGCTGCCCGTCGTCGCGGAGGACCTGCCGGTCGAGGCTGAGGACCTGTCCGTGGTGAACGAGCCCGAGCCCGTCGACGAGCCGGAGGCAGTATCCGCGGTGGAGCCACAGTCTCTGTCTGATCTCGAATTCGGGGAAGTTCCTGAAGCCCCGGCTGCGGTCGTCGAAGAGGAATCTTCTAGCCTCGTCGTCAACGGCGGCGCCTTCGACGGGCACGACTTCGTCTTCAAGACCCCCGCCCAGCTGTTGGAGGACAGCTACGAGCCGCAGCCCGTGCCGTACCCCGAGCCCCCCTCCAACGAGAACGGCGACCACGGGGTATTCGATGTGGAGTCCGACGACGGGTCGATGACCTCGCGCGCCGCTCTCGAGGCGCTGCTGGCCGAGATCCCCGGCGACGAGGACGGCGAAGGCGCTGCGGAATTCGGCGGCGACGTCCAAGAGCACGATGGTTTGGCCGACCGGGGCCCCTGGACGTCCCAGGAGCTCGCCAGCTTCGACCATGAGGGCGGCTGGCACGACGACCAGCCTGCCGGCGCCGCTGAGCATGAGGAGCCCGAGTACGACTTCTCGAGCGTCGAAGACGTGGAGCCGTCGGCGGCTGCAGCTGCGTCTGACTTCCACTTCGAGGCGGCATCCGAGGGTGACTCCCAGCAGCCCGCCGAGCTCGAGGCGACAGACGAGTCGGAGGAGGAGCTGGAAGAGCCCCAGCCCGAGCCGGTGAACCGGGGTCTCCTGCTCAAGTTCCTGTCGTCGGTCCGTTCGTA
Source organism: Acidimicrobiales bacterium (assembly GCA_035533095.1). Classification (NCBI taxonomy): domain Bacteria; kingdom Bacillati; phylum Actinomycetota; class Acidimicrobiia; order Acidimicrobiales; species Acidimicrobiales bacterium. The sequence goes on from DATLUM010000060.1 coordinate 17,725, forward strand.
GGAGCGGCCCACCCGTGACGATGTCGGCCCCTGCACTCGGGGCGGAGCCAGCCGCCCCGACCGACGACGAGCTACTCGGGTCGCTCCTCGTCGCCGCAGGCCTGCTCACGCAGGAGGTCTGCGAAAAGGCCCTCGCGTGCCGGCAGGAGCGAGGCCAGGATCTCGCCCGGGTCCTCATAGACGACAACCTCGTCTCCGAGACCGATCTCGTCGCCACTCTCGCCAGGCACCTCCGGCTGGAGTTCGTCGACCTGTCGGAGTACCCGATCGACGCTGCCGCCGCTCGCCTCATCAGCGACTCGATGGCGAGGCGTTACCTGGCTCTGCCGATCGGGTGGTACGAGGGTCGCCTTATCGTCGCGATGGCGGATCCGTCGAACGTGTTCGCGGTCGACGACATTCGGACCGTCACCGGGGCGGAGATCAGAATCGCCGTCGCCACCGGCGGGTCGGTGGTAGCCGCAATCGGCCGCTTCCACCGCGTCGACAGCGAGGCCGAGGACATCAGCGCCGAAGCCGCGAGCTCCTTCGAGGGCGAGGTGGACCTCTCGCGTGTCCGCGAGATCACGGAGGACTCGCCGATCGTCAAGCTGGTCAACCTTCTGGTCTCCCAGGCGATCTCCGACCGCGCGTCGGATATCCACATCGAACCGGGTGAGGACGACGTCCGGGTGCGCTACCGCATCGACGGCGTCCTGCACGAGGTGATGCGGCCGCCCAAGCGCATCCAGTCGGGGATCATCAGTCGCCTGAAGGTCATGGCCGACATCAACATCGCCGAGCGGCGGATTCCGCAGGACGGCCGGATCACGACGATGATCAATGGTCGCCACGTCGACCTGCGCGTGGCCACGCTTCCCACCGTGCACGGCGAGAAGGTCGTCATGCGGATCCTTGACAAGTCCACGGCCCTGCTGAAGCTGTCGGATCTCGGGTTCCTGCCCGACAACATGGCCCGCTACGAGGAGTCCTACCGCAAGCCTTACGGGACCATCCTCGTCACCGGACCGACGGGCTCGGGCAAGTCGACCACCCTGTACGCGACCCTGAACATCCTCAACGACGAGAGCAAGAACGTGATCACGGTCGAGGACCCGGTCGAGTACCAGCTGCCGGGAATCAACCAGGTGCAGGTCAACTCCAAGGCCGGCATGACCTTCGCTGCCGCGTTGCGGAGCATCCTGCGGTCCGACCCGGACATTGTGCTCGTCGGCGAGATCCGGGACCGGGAGACCGCTGTCATCGCGATCGAGGCGGCCCTTACCGGCCACCTGGTGCTCTCGACCCTCCACACCAACGACGCCGCGACCACCCCCTCACGGCTCGTCGAGATGGGAGTCGAACCCTTTCTCGTCGGCAGCGCGATCGACTGCGTTGTCGCCCAGCGTCTCGCCCGGCGCCTCTGCGAGAAGTGCAAGAAAGCATTCCGGGCCGAGCCGACCGACATGGTCGCCCTAGGTTGGGACGTCGAGCGCCTCGGTGAGGTCAACCGATCGCACGAGATCTTCAAGGCCCACGGTTGCGGTGCCTGCGGCGGGACCGGTTACTACGGCCGGCTTGCCATCCATGAGGTCCTCCAGGTCACGGAGGAGGTCGAGCGACTCATCGTCGAGCGCGGCCACTCCGACGAGATCCGCAAGCTGGCGATAGGTCAGGGGATGCTTACCCTGCGTCAGGCCGGGCTCCAGCAGGTCAACGCAGGAGTCACCTCGGTCGAAGAGATCCTCCGCGTCGTGGCCTAGCCGCCACTGTTACTGCTACAGGCGCTTCGCATTTAGTCCGAAGGGATTGTCATGATCGCCGCATCACGCGTGGTGGGGGAGTTCCTCGTATCCCGCAAAGTTCTGTCCCGTGATGCCCTCGAGGAGTCCCTCGTAAAGGAAGCCGAGACGGGCATACCCCTGACCAAGATCCTTTCGTCGGAAGGTTTGGTCGGTGAACGTGACCTGATCGCCGCCATCGGCGATCACCTCGGGGTGCCCGTGTGGGACCCCGACCGGGACCCCATCCCTTCCGTCGTCGCCGGCATGCTTCCGCTCGCTCTGTGCCAGAGGCTCAGGGCGGTCGCCGTGGGTATGAGCAACACCGTCCTCCGCGTGGCGATGGAGGATCCCAGCAACCAGGGTGCGATCGACCAGATCAACAAGGAGACGGGCTGGACCGTACAGCCGCTACTCGCTGCCTCTTCCGACATCAGCCTGGCGATCGAGGTCCTGTACAACGTCGACGATGCCACCACCCCGGTATCCAATGTCGACGAAGAGCCGGGTGTCGCGACCGAGCTGCATCTCAACCAGCTGCTCGCCGAGATGGTGGAAGTAGGCGCCTCCGACCTACACCTGAGCGCGGGCCTTCCTCCGTGCATCCGGATCGACGGTGCGCTCCGGCCGATGGAGGACCACGAGGTTCTCACACCGTCGGAGACCCGCCGCCTGGTCTACGGCGTACTCGCCCAACGTCAACGGGAGAAGTTCGAAGCCGAGCTCGAACTGGACACCTCGCACTCTGTCCCCAATGTCGGCCGCTTCCGTCTCAACGTGTTCGTCCAGCGTGACTCGGTGGGTGCGGTCCTGCGTGCCATCCCGTTCAAGATCGTCCCGCTCGACAAGCTGGGCATCCCGCAGGTCGTGGCCGACCTGGCGAAACTCCCCCGGGGCCTCGTCCTTGTGTGCGGCCCAACCGGCTCAGGCAAGTCGACCACCCTCGCTTCCGTGGTCGACATCGTGAACTCGACCCGCCCGGAGCACATCATGACGGTCGAGGACCCGATCGAGTTCGTGCACTCCCACAAGCGCTGCGTCGTCAACCAGCGTGAGGTGGGTGAGGACACCAAGTCCTTCGCCGCCGCGTTGAAGCACGTCCTGCGCCAGGACCCAGACGTGATCCTCGTCGGTGAAATGCGCGACCTCGAGACGATCTCCACTGCTCTGACCGCAGCCGAGACCGGCCACCTCGTGTTCGGCACGCTCCACACCCAGGACGCCCCGCAGTCGATAGACCGTGTCATCGACGTGTTCCCCGCCCACCAGCAGCAGCAGATACGCGTGCAGCTGGCGTCCGCCCTGCAGGCGGTCGTCTGCCAGCAGCTGCTGCCGAAACTGGGCGGTCGAGGACGAGCGGTATCCGCAGAAGTCCTCATCGCCACCCCGGCCGTGCGCAACATGATCCGCGAAGGCAAGGTCCACCAGATCTACAGCGCCATGCAGGGCGGTGGGAAGTTCGGCATGCAGACGATGGACCAGTCACTGGCCGATCTAGTGCGCAACTCCAAAGTCTCGCTCGAGGTGGCGCTCGAGCGTTGCCACCACGAGGACGAGCTCCGCCGGCTCGTTACTGGAGCGGGGGCGAACTGATGCCGACCACGTACGCCTACAAGGTCCGAGACAAGGCGGGGAAGGTGCACTCGGGCACCCTCGACGCCGACAACACCGCTCTCGTAGCCAACCGGCTCCGCCAGATGGGTTATGTGCCGATCGCAATCGACAAGAAGGGCGCCAGCGTCAAGCGGGAAATTGCCATTCCCGGCATTACCAATCGGGTGAAGCTGAAGGACATCGCCGTCTTCAGCCGCCAGTTCGCGACGATGATAAATTCTGGTTTGACACTCTTGCGAGCCTTGTCGATTCTCGTGGTGCAAACGGAGAGCAAGTACTTCTCCTCTGTCATCGACGCACTGCGGTCCGACATTCAGTCAGGATCGTCCCTTTCGCAGGCAATGGGTCGCCATCCCAAGCAGTTCAACCGCCTCTACGTTGCAATGGTTCGAGCCGGAGAGACTGGAGGCAACCTGGACATCACGCTCAACGAGCTCGCGACCACCATCGAGAAGCAGGTCGAACTCCGAGGCAAGATTCGATCCGCTCTTGCTTACCCCGGCATGGTCATGGCGATGGTGCTTTGCATCCTCACGGCGATGCTTGTGTTCATCGTGCCGATCTTCAAGAAGATGTATGACTCTCTCCAAGGCACGCTGCCGCTGCCCACCCGGATACTCGTGGGCGTTTCCAACATCTTCGTTCACGCGTTTCCGTTCGTGATTCTGGCGGTCATCGGAGCGGTCTTCGGCTATCGGCGGTGGGTTCGCACAGCGGCCGGGCGGCAAACGCGAGATCGGCTCTTCCTGCGTGTCCCGGTGTTCGGCGGACTAGTGCGCAAGACCGCCATGACACGCTTTGCCAGCACCCTCGCGACGCTCCTTTCATCAGGCGTGCCCGTGCTCGAGTCACTCGAGATCACGTCGGAAACCGTGGGCAACGTGGTGGTGGCAAACGGAGTGCAGGCGATCGCTGAGGGAGCCCGTAAGGGTGACACCATGACTCGACCGCTGGAAGATCATCCGGTGTTCCCGCCTATGGTCACTCAGATGATGGCCGTTGGTGAGGAGACCGGCGCGCTCGACACCCTCCTTCGTAAGGTCGCCACCTTTTATGAGCAAGAGGTGGAAAGGACGGTCGACGCCTTGACTTCTCTACTCGAGCCCCTCCTCATAGTTGTGCTCGGCGGTGCCGTCGGATCGATGGTCATTTCCCTCTACCTACCGATGTTCGACATCATCAAGCTCGTCGGCAACAACAACTAGCCGCAAGGGGTACACCTCCGCGGGTGCACCGCATGGCAGGATGCACGGCGGTGAGCAACTTGGTCGTGCTTCGAGAAGACGCTCCTGGCGAGCGGCGGGTCGCCTTGGTCCCGTCGGATGTGGCCCGCTTGGCTTCGCTGGGGGTCCACGTCGAGGTGGACGCCGGCGCAGGCGAAGGTGCTGCGCATACCGACCACGAGTACCGGGAAGCCGGAGCTGAGGTGGCCGACCCCGGGCGGGTCCTGTCGGGGCGTCGCTTGGTGGTCGGGATCGGACCTCCTACTGCCAAGGTGGTCGACCGGCTCGTCCCTGAGTCCATACTCCTGTCGTTCCTGCCTCCTGCGACCCACCTGGACGTCATAGCGCGCCTGCGCGAGCGGCGGGCGACGGCGCTGTCGTTCGACCTGGTGCCGCGCATCAGCCGTGCGCAGAGCGTCGACGCACTGAGCTCCCAGGCGAGCGCCGCCGGTTACCAGGCGGCCGTACTGGCCGCAGACCGGCTCGGCCGGATGATGCCGATGCTCATGACCGCAGCGGGGACCATCTCCCCGGCACGCGTGCTCGTGCTCGGTGCCGGTGTCGCGGGATTGCAGGCGATCGCCACGTCAAGGCGTCTCGGGGCTGCTGTAAGCGCATATGACATCCGTCCAGAGGCGGCGGAAGAGATCCGGAGCCTGGGCGCGAGATTCGTCGAACTCCCGATCGAGGCATCCGAAGGCAGCGGTGGTTACGCGGCGGAGCAGACGCAGGAGTTCGTCGAGAGGCAACGGGAGCTGGTTGCCTCAACCGTCGCCGAATCGGACGTAGTGATCACCACGGCGGCGGTGCCCGGTCGACCGGCACCGAAGCTCGTGACGGCCGAGATGATCGAGAGGATGCGGCCCGGCTCGATAGTCATCGACCTGGCGGCGGCCTCCGGAGGGAACTGCGAGCTGACACGCGACCGGGAGGAAGTCATCAGGTCAGGAGTCACCATCATCGGCGCGAGCGACCTACCATCCCACGTGGCGACGTCCTCGAGCGCGCTCTACTCCCGCAACGTCGTCAACGCCGCGCAACTGCTGCTTGCCGATGGCGAATGGGTCGTGGACACAGCCGACGAGGTCGTCGGCGCCATGTGCTGTGTTGCCGATGGGGCCGTCCTGCACGAGCCCACGAGAATCGCCCTGGAAGGAGGCCGATTTTGATCACCACGGGGCTGGACATTCTCGTCGTGTTCGTGCTCGCCGCGTTTCTCGGTTATGAGGTGATCTCCAAAGTTCCGAGCATCCTTCATACACCCCTGATGTCCGGCAGTAACGCAATTCACGGGGTGATCCTCGTGGGTACGATGGTCATCGCCGACGAGGCGCACGGGATACTCCAGATACTCCTGTCGTTGTTCGCCGTGATACTGGCGACCCTGAACATCGTCGGCGGTGTCGTCGTCACCGACCGGATGTTGGAGATGTTCAAGGGCCGCGAGCGGCCTTCGACGACGAGCGGATCGCAAACCGGAAAGTGATCGCCTCGACGATCCCCAACAACAGCCTCGTCGGGGGCTACCTGGTATCGGCCGCTTGCTTCGTTGTCGCTCTGAAGGCGCTCAGCTCACCCAAGCGAGCCCGGTGGGGGAATCTCATCGGCGTCGGAGGAATGGTGGTCGCCGTCGGTCTGACCCTCGCCGACAGCCACGCTGGTCCCGGAGGGATCATCCCCATCGGTATGGTCATCGGCGCTGTTATCGGCGCACCTGTTTCGCGCAGGGTCCGCATGACCGCCATGCCCCAGCTGGTCGCCGTGTTCAACGGCGTAGGTGGTGGAGCCGCCGCGATCGTGTCGACGGTCGACTTCCTGCATTCCCAGCCGGGTCGCCCTGGATCGGTTCACATCCTCGAGATGGTGTTCGGGCTCGTGATCGGCTCGGCGTCGATCTCTGGCAGCTTCATCGCCTTCGCCAAGCTGCAGGAGCTCCTGACCGGCCGCCCGATCACGTTCCCGGGCCAGCATGCGGTTCACGCCGCTGTGGTGACCGCCGTGGCTGCTGTCGGGGCTTGGACGATCATAGATCCGCACCTTCCGGGCTTCGCGCTCCTCGCGGTTCTGGCGGTTGGGCTCGGGGTCGGGCTCTGCCTGCCTGTCGGTGGCGCCGACACACCGGTGCTGATCTCGATGCTGAACTCACTCACGGGCCTCGCGGTAGCGGCGGACGGGTTCGCACTCGACAACATGATCCTCGTCGTCGCGGGAACTCTCGTCGGCACGTCGGGAGCACTTCTGACCAAGATGATGAGTGACGCCATGGGCCGCTCGCTGTCCAACATCATCCTCGGGGGTCTGACGACGGCCGGCTCCACCGAGCTGCTCGGCACAACGGCAGGTGCCCGAACGGTTCGCTCGGCGGGTCATGAGGACATCGGACCGCTGCTGGCGTTCTCGCGGAGGGTAATAATCGTCCCCGGCTATGGGTTGGCGGTCGCCCAGGCGCAGCACACCGTCGTCGAGCTGGCTCGAGAGCTGGAGAAAAGGGGAGTGGAGGTGTCCTATGCCATCCACCCCGTCGCAGGCCGCATGCCCGGACACATGAACGTCCTGCTCGCCGAGGCGAACGTGCCGTACGAGAGCCTCGACGATCTGGACGAAGCGAACGCAAAGTTCGCCGGGGCGGACGTGGCTCTCGTGGTGGGTGCCAATGACGTGGTGAACCCCGCTGCCCGCGACGACCCGGGCAGCCCCTTGTTCGGCATGCCCATTTTGAACGCCGACCAGGCCACCCATATCGTCTTCATGAAGCGCTCCATGCGCCCCGGGTTCTCCGGTGTCGACAACGCCCTTCTCTACGACCCGAAGACCGTGCTTCTCTTCGGTGATGCCAAGGAGTCCCTCTCGAAGCTGTTGATCGCGATCAGAAACACCTGAGACGAGCATTCAGGCCCACCTCGTCGGAGCCGATGAATTGGGAGTCCATTGGGCGGGTTCTGGGCTTTCTGGGTTCTGACGTATGAGAGGGTTTGCACCGATGGGTTTGAAGGCGAGCGGCAGGCGGCTGCGCGCTGGCGTAGCAACCGTATTGATCCTTTCGGCGGCGGGACTGGTCAGCCCCGCCGTAGCCGGCGCGTCTTCAGGTTCCCAGCCCGGCGCTCAACCCACTTCCGGTTCCGGTACCCCGGCGTCGCCGGTCCTCCCCTCTGTCCCCGCGCTTCCGGCGGTCCCGCTGGATGTCACAGATGGTTTCCCGGTGCAGAGCCTCTACCAATTGGCCATCTCGTTGAGCTCCTCGGCAGGGATGAGCACACAACTTCGCTCGCAGATCGCGGCCACGCAGAGGGCTCTGGACACCTCTACGGTGGCAGCGCGCCAGGCGAGCCAAGCAGCCGCTGATGCAGACGCCCGCCAAGCAGCCGCAGCGGCGCAAGCCAAAGCTGCCGGCGCCGCCTACGCCGGCTTGAAAGGTGCTCTCAAACAGGCCGTGGTCTTCATGTACACGGCGGGCCCGACCTACGTCACTGTCAACCCGCAAGCGGGAGATCGGCTCGCGTACGCCGCCGACTACGCGGACACGGCGCTGACACCAGGCGGCCTGCTCGCAACTCGCCGTTACGACGCGTCGGTACGTGCCAAGGCCCTCGCCGAGGCGAGCGCGGCGCAGCGCGAGGCGGACCAGCAGGCCAAAGCCGCATCGGACGCTCTCGCGGCCGAGCGCGCGGCCCAGGCGTCCCTCGAAGCCGAGTTGGCCGCCGTGGACCTGCAGTCGGGCCCGGAGTTGCTGGCGGAGCACACGACCCTCGCCGGGCAGGCCGGTCAGGAACTGGTCAACGGCACATCGCTCGAGTTCACCCCGCCTGCGCCGCTGCCGCCGCCCCTTCCCACCACGGTCGTCGCGATCGGATGGGTCTTCTCTGAGCTGGGCAAGCCCTACCTGTGGGGCGGCACCGGGCCGGATGAGTTCGATTGCTCAGGCCTCACGCAATACGCCTGGCACCAGGCGGGAGTCGACATTCCACGTGTAGCAGCCGACCAGGACTCCTGGACGGTACCCGTACCGCTCTCGCAGCTGATGCCTGGCGACCTCGTGTTCTTCGGCCACAGCGACATCCACCACGTCGGGATGTACATCGGCGGCGGCCTGATGATCAACGCACCGCACACCGGCGACGTGATCCGGGTGAGCTCCATCTGGTGGTCTGATCTCGCAGGGTTCGGGCGAGTCCACGACCCGAACACGCCGATCCCGGTCCATTTGCCGCCCACGGCGTCGAAGCCCGCCGCCCCCTCCGTGGTCCCGGTGGCCGGGCTCGTGCCGTCGCAGACTCAGCCTCCGCCAGGCTGGCAGCCGCAGCCGGGTTCGACCACTCCGATCCCTGTCACCGATCCCGCCGGTTCGCCGAGCGCGGAGAGCACCACCACTACCACGATCGCCGGCGCTGCCCCCCCGAGCACAACGTCGCTTCCACCTGTGAGCACCACGGTCACCGGAGGCACGGCGACCACAGTCCCGGGGGCTTCCGGCAGCTGAACAGGTTCGGGCGCAAAACGCGAAACCCCTCAGGTCGGCTTTCTGGACGCCGATGTTGTGGAGGCGAGCAGCGCTCGAGAAAAAGGCAAAGCCGTCGAGAGGCGGTGGCGCAAAGCCACGGGACCGGACGTCAGATGCGACGAGGGTCAGCCGGGCTGCCTGGAGCACTCAGCCCAGTTTCGGGGTGGGGCAAAGGGGATCGATAGCAGGGCTCGCTGTCATGAACCGAACCGAAAGGCAAACCTAATGCTGGAATCCATCAAGCAGCGCCTCGGCCGTGACGACGAGCAGGGCTTCACCCTCATCGAACTCATGGTCGTCGTGCTGATCATCGCCATCCTCTTGGCGATTGCCATTCCCACCTTCCTGGGCGCCCGTAACTCGGCCAACGCCCGCGCCGCTCAGTCAGACCTGCGCAACGCCCTCACGGCCGAGCAGACGGCATGGACCAATACCCAGACCTTCAGCAACGACACCACCACAACCGGCATGGCCGGAATTGAAGGATCGCTGACCTGGACGACCGGCGCACCGGCCTCGGGCAACGAGGTCTCGGTGACCGTCGGCGACGTCGACAGCTCTGGCAACTACCAGGCTGTGGCGCTGGAGGCCACCGGCAAGGACCACAACTGCTACACCGTGCTTCAGAGCAACGACCCTGCCAACTCCTTCACCGCCTACAACGTTGCCACGGGAACCTGCAGCGCCGCTGGGACGGTGCCGACGATCAGCGCTACTGCGCCGACCATCAACGCCACCGGGACCGCCTCTGCTAACCCGGGCACGGGCTACTACAAGAGCTGGTAACCAGCCCTAACAACAACCTTGCCCTGTAGCACTAGGGCATAACTAGAGAAAGGAGCCCCGCCCTTGAGGCGGGGCTCCTTCGCGTTCAGCGACCGAGAAACGGGGTCGAGACCCACGACCGCCCTCAATTTCCTCGCTGATTTCGCCGATAGTCCGTCATGCCCCTCGCACCGGCGCGTTCGTACCTTTCCCGCACCGCCGAGATCTCGGCCCCGACCGATAGGCAATCGCTGCGCTGGCATGGATGGCGCTTCGCAGCAGTTGTTTACGTCTTGGTCGTTGGGCTCTGTTCCTTCGCAACATTCGCGCTTCCCGATCTCCTCGGCTACCACCAGTGGCTGGCCCTCGGAGATGGCAAGTGGACGATCGAGTCGGCGCAGTGGGTCTCGTGGGGCGGGATCGGGTCGGTCTATTCCGCGAATCCGCAGTTCCTTCCCCTTCCTGGCTTTCTGATCATCCTTGCTCCCGCGGTCGCCCTGGGAAATCATCTTGGCTTGGTCACGGGTTACCCATACGCACTCCGATACCCCTCAATGCTCCTTGTCGCGGGTCCTGTATTCTTCCTGACCGGATCGACAGCGATTCTCGGAGTCGACTACCTGGCGGACACGCTGCAGACATCGCGGTTCCGTCGCAGGGTTATCGTTGCTTCGACTGGCCTGCTTGTCGTGATCCCGACGACCGTGTGGGCGGGGCATCCGGAGGATCTCGCGGGCATCGCTCTAGCGTGCGCTTCATTGGCTGCGCTGCTTCGCAGGCGGTATCTGGGAGCTGCGCTCCTGCTGGCGTTCGCTGTCATGATGCAGACCTGGGCAGGCCTGCTAATCCCGATCCTGATAGCGGCGACGCCCGCCGGGAAGCGTGTTAGAGCACTCATCTGGTCTTCACTGCTACCGGGTCTGACCGCTGCGTTGCTGCTGGTACTTGACTTCCATGATGCCTTTCGGTCCCTCATAGTCCAGCCAATGCAAGGGAACGGTCAGCACCTTCCGTGGTGGGGCCTTGCCCACAAACTGACGATCATGCAGAGCGGCGTTCCCGTGGTAGTCCGTGTCGGATCGGCCTCGAGGAGCCTTGCTGTAGTAGCAGCCTTCGTCGCAGCCATAATCGTCTGGAGGAAGCCCACCGCGCAGACGATCCTGGCTGCGGCCGCAACCGTTCTTCTTGCCCGAGGTGCATCCGAGACCCAGTTCTGGTCGTATTACCTGGCACCGGCTGCAGTGCTGATGGCGGTAGCTTCAGCGACGTCGGGGGTGGAGCGGCGACGGTGGACATTGGGCGGGGGGTCGGCGCTCGTGGCCTACTGCTGCGCTGCGGGCGGGTACGACGCCTACTCGTTGCCCGGGGCGACGACCGTGCTGATGCCGCCGTTCCTCGCACTCGGAGTCCTGATTGCATGCGGTGCCGGGGTTGTGATTGCCACCCGATCCCGTACGCCCGCGTCCGATCCGCGGTTGTTGAGCCAGTCGCAACTCGCCCCCGACGATTTCAACGGGCCGACTAGCTGTCCAGAAGCCGCTCTGGAACCGTCACTTCTCTAGCGAAGCCGCGGTCCGCTAGTCACAGCAGGACGGTCGCGTAGCCTGCGCTCTGTCGGCCAACCGAGAGAGGTTTACTGGAGCTTGTTCCCCCTCGTTGTAGTTGTATCCACGGTCCTCGGCCTTGCTGTCGGATCGTTCTTGAACGTGGTTATCTACCGGGTACCGATCGGGAAGTCGATCGTCACGCCGCCTTCGGCGTGCCCCACCTGCGCGACCCCAGTGGCTCCTCGAGACAACATCCCGTTGCTTTCGTGGATGATCCTTCGGGGGCGGTGCCGGAAATGCGGTACTCCGATCTCGATCCGTTACCCCGTCGTTGAGGGCTTGACCGGCCTTCTCTTCGGCCTCGTCGCTGCGAGATTCGGTGCCAGTTGGTCACTGCCGGCGGAACTCGCATTCACCGGAGCGCTCCTGGCGCTCGCGGCTGTCGACTTGGAGCGCTACCTCATTCCCAGGAAGATCCTCTATCCGGCGTCGGGCATCGTGCTCGGCGCCTTGATAGTCGCGGCAGGCGCTCGAGATCAGTGGGGACGTTTCGGTATTGCATTGGCGTGTGCCGCGGCCAGCTTCGCCTTCTTCTTCGCCATCAACTTCATACGGCCAGCGTGGCTAGGTTTTGGTGACGTGCGCCTCGCCGCGCTCATCGGCCTCGCTCTCGGTTGGTTGGGGCCCTGGACCGTAGTGGTCGGTTTCATGGCGGCCAACCTCACCGGGGCGTTTGTGGGCATCGCCCTCATGGCCGGAGGCCGGGCCAACCGGAGAACGGCGCTTCCGTACGGGGTGTTTCTTGCCGTCGGCTCCCTGGTTGCCCTTTTGGTTGCAGCGCCGGTCATCCACTGGTACTCGGGGCGTCTGGTGCACTGACGAAGGTCAGAACCAAAGAGTAAAGCCGTAGCCGAGCGCGCCGATATCTCACTCGTGAACAGCGAGCACCTGAGCGCGTAGGAGGATCGGTGGAGACAAGCATCGGTCTTGACATCGGCTCCTCCGCGGTAAGAGCGGCGGAGATAGGAATAGACAAGAATCAGCGTCGCCTTTGCCGCTACGCGCAGATTGGCCTTCCTTCAGGAGCCGTTGTAGACGGGGAGGTGGTGAACCCAGGGGTAGTGACGGAAGCTCTCCGTCGACTCTGGACGGAAGGGGGATTCTCCTCGCGTAAGGTCGTGCTCGGCGTATCCGGACACAGGCTGATCGTGCGCCAAGCTGACGTTCCTGCGCTCAACGACGAGGACCTCCGCTCCGCACTCCGCTTCGACGCCCAAGAGCTCATTCCGATCCCCATGGACGACGCTTCCTTTGATTTCCAGGTGATCAGCCGTAACGAAGCAGTGGATGGCTCGGACCGGCCGATGATGCGTATTCTCATGGCAGCTGCCCACAAGGAGCTGCTCCGGGGACATCTGACAGCGCTGAGGGCCGCAGATCTCGAGGCGGTTGCCATTGACGCCTCCCCGCTGGCCCTCATGCGTGTTGTTGGCGAGAGCGAGCCCGATTCGGGCGTGGAAGCTCTCGTCGCAATAGGAGCGGAGCTCACCACAGTGGCGGTTCGCCAGGGCGGCGTCCCGCGCTTCATCCGTAGCCTCGGCGTCGGCGGCTCTAAGTTGACCGTCGGGATCGCGAATGCCATGCACGTCGACTATGGCGTGGCTGAAACGCTCAAGCGGGGCGGTGCACCAGCCGACTCCCCGCAGCTCGTGCAAGCCCGTAGGGCCATCACCCACGAGATGCGTGACCTCGGCGAGGACGTCCGAGCGACCATGGACTTCTTCGTATCCCAAGCTGAGGGTGCACACATCGAACGCCTGCTGGTTACCGGTGGTGCGTCCCAGACGGAAGGTCTGGTCGAACAGCTCGCCGGCGGGCTAGATATAGAGCTGCGTCGAATCGATCCATTCGCCTCGCTGGTCATAGGCGATATCGGTCTTGATCCCAACGCGATGCAGTGTGCACGAGCCAGTGCCGCGACTGCCGTCGGTCTAGCGCTCTGGACTGCCGAGCGTCCCGGTTCTCGCATGTCCCTCCTGCCGGGGGAAGTCGCCGCCGCCCAGAAGGCCCGCCGTATGGCACTGCTGGCGGGTGCCGGAGTCGTCGGAGTTGCAGCGCTACTGGCGTTTATCGGCGCCGGCGAGGCCTTTGCCGCGCACCAGGCGAGATCACAACTTCACTCGGCACAGCAACAGGCGTCGACACTGCAGTCAAAGGTCGCCCAGCTCCAAGCTCAGACCGCGATCCATAACCAGGTTGCCAGTCGGGCTCGTTTGGCCTCAGCCGCACTGCAGGGCGACGTCGACTGGGTGCGCGTGATCAACGAGGTAGAGGCTGCCACCCCGCCGGGCCTTTCGATTCAGTCGTTGAGCGGCACTCGGAGCACCGCATCTGGCGGCGCCACTTCTGCGGGATCGTCTGGGGTCGGCACCCTGACCTTCAGTGTCTCGGGGAGCGGCGGCCTCCCAGCAGTCGCCGCGTGGGTCGATGGACTGCACGGCGACCATTCGCTGCAAGGAACCTGGGTGTCGGGTATTACGACCACCTCCAACGGTGGGAGTGTCACCTTCACCTCGAATAGCAATCTGACGACCAACGCGCACAGCGATCGAGCAAAGGCGGTTCAGCCATGATTACGGCGAACAGGCGGGTGCCCTTCATGGCCGGCGCTGCAGCGCTCGTCCTGATCGTAATCTGGTATTTGGCACTTTGGAGCCCTCAGGCAAAGAACGTGCATGTCGCAAACAAAGCCCGCGCCGCAGTCGAGCAACACATAAGCCAGCTGAATTCTCAGGTCGGTCAGCTCCAAGCCCTCGTGAAGCAAATCCCGGCCGATAAGGCGCGTTTCGCACAACTCGCGACCGCCGTACCCGACAACCCGCAAATCGACCAGGCCCTCAATCTTCTTCACCAAGCGGCGGTCTCCAGCGGTGTTGTTCTTGCGACGGTAGGGCCGTCACTGCCCGTCGGCGCAGCCGGTTCGGGTTCGAAGACCCAATCTTCGGGAGCCCCCTACGTGACCCTGAGCCTGGGAGTACAGGGAACTGCGGGGCAAGTGAAGGCCTTCCTGGCCGCCCTTGCGGGGCTGCCCCGGACGGTCGTGGTCGACAGAGTGTCGGTGACCACTGGCAAGGGGTCCTCGGCCACCATCTCGGCCCGCATCTTCTACGCCGGCCAGCCTACGCCCTGACTTCAGGAGGCGAGCATGATCGACGCGTCACGCAGCCCTCGGCCTCTGTGGAAGCGAGTGACGGCGCTCTTGGTACTCGCGTCGGTGATCGTCGCGGCCGCCTGGGTGATATGGGTGAAGGAACTACATCACAGCGACGTCCACCTCCGGGTCTACCAGCCGGTGGGCACCAGTATCTGGACCGATGGCGCTCGGGCGCGACTGATCTAGGCGGAAGGCAGCCAGTGTCCTCCGAGGCAGTGGAGGAATCCGGTCTTGCCGGTAGAAGTCCACTAAACGCGACGTTCCTCAAGCGGCGCCGCCTTTCCTCCGATAACTCCGGAGTGGGCAAGGCTCTTCAGCACGAACGCGACGAAGGCTTCACCCTCGTCGAGATGTTGATCGCCTTGATGATCTTCGCCATCGTGATGTTGGCGCTCGCTCCGGCCTTCTACGGGCAGCTGAAAGCCGCTGCCGCGACGAGCTACCGAAGCACCGCCAATGGTCTTGCCGTGGCGGCGATCGAGCAGATGCGCTCGTTTCCCTATTACGAGATCGGATACAACCAGTCGGACTATTCGACGTCGGGGAGCACCGCTCTCAGTTGCGTATCCCCGTTGAACACGTATCAGACCGGTGGGACTGCGCCGAGCTGGAACAGCGTGGCCGGCCTGAAGCCTGTGGAACTGTCGAGTGGGTCGGCCCTCGACGACATCAACAAC
>DATLUM010000061.1 GCA_035533095.1 Acidimicrobiales bacterium
CGGAGAACCTCGTCTACTACCGCCGCTTCGGCTACGACGTGGCGGAGGAGCTGCGCCCGGTCGAGGGCGGGCCGCCGCTTTGGACGATGCGCCGGCCGTGCAAGGCCGCGACCCTGTGATCGCCCGGACGGCCCCAGCGCCGTCCGAACTTTTCTGGAGTATCTGTTCGCTGCGCGCCCGAGTTCTCCTGCTCGGCCCAGGGATGCGGTGTTTCGTGATCGGTAACGGGCCAGCCCGGCTACGGTGCGGCCGGACCCGACGGTAGGGAGAGCGGGCTTTGGTTCCAGACACAGCTGACGAGAAGGCCATGCGGCTCGCCTTGGACCAGGCGAGGCGCGCCGGAGACGCGGGCGACGTCCCGGTGGGAGCCGTCGTGGTGGCAGGCGGGCGGGTGGTCGGCGCCGCGGGCAACCGGAGGGAGGCCGCCGGCGACCCGACGGCGCACGCGGAGATCCTCGCCCTGCGGGAAGCCGCCGCATCGCTCGGGTCGTGGCGCTTGGACGGTGCGACCGTCTACGTCACGCTCGAGCCCTGCCCGATGTGCGCCGGCGCGCTGGTCGCCGCCAGGGTGGGCCGGCTCGTGTTCGCGACCGCGGATCCAAAGGCGGGTGCTTGCGGATCGCTGTACAACCTGTGCGCTGATCCCCGCCTCAACCACGAGCTACCGGTGATATCCGGGGTCCTCGAAGCCGAAGCTGCGGTGCTCCTGAGCGGTTGGTTCTCGGGCCGCCGGCGGGCAGGATCCGATGACTGAGCAGTGTCTATGGTCCGACCGCGGTGAGGCAGGTCAGTCCGCGAGCCGGCGGTGAATCTCGGCAAGGAGAGCTATAGGGCGCATCGGCTCCTCTGCCATGTCGGTGACGATGAGACCGCTGGTCCCCGCGGTGGTGACTTCCATCAGTTCCTCGAGCGCCCTGCCCTCCTCGAGGCACAGCATCCGGTCGACGATCACGATGTCGGGTTCCCACCCTTCGGTCTTCTCGATCCCGTGGCGCAAGGTGTTGGCACGCCTCGGCTCGTGTCCAGCCTCGAGAAGCAGCCGCGAGACTGTGTTGAGGAAGGGGATGTCCGGATCGACGACAAGCACACGTGCCCTCAGCCGTGATGTCGTCGATGTCGCTTTCACACCTGCTCCCGCGTCCGCCGGTAATTCTCTTTTCGCCCGACATCGGACAAGCCTTGAGAAGGGCTCTTCGGGCTTACGCCTTATAGCCTGGTTAAGGCCCGGGAGTCCGGCTTGTCGCTCTCTTCTGGTTCTGCCTCGGTGACGGGAGCACCGCCTCCGCCTCTATCTCCACCTTCCAGCGAGGATCAAGCAGGGCAGCGACGACGACCATGGTCGCGGCAGGCCGCACCGTCACGAAGATCTCTCCATGCACCGCTCCGACGGCTGCGGCGTAGTCGGGCGACGTGATGAACATGCGAGTGCGTACGACATGGTCGAGGCTGGCGCCGGCGACACGTAGAGCATCGCCGATGATCTCGAAACACCTGCGCGCCTGCTGGTCCGGGCGTTCGTCACAGCTTCCGTCCGGCCAGATCGGAGCTGTGCCCGAGACGAGGACACGGTCGCCGGCACGGATGGCCCTGCTGAAGCCGATGAAAGTCTCGAACGGCGACCCGGAAGCGAAGCGCGTCATTTCACTCTCAGGCTGTGGCACTCGCCCCGCCCGGAACGGCTTCACAACTCGAGAACGCACTCGAGCCCTGAGAGCCTCAACGGCTCGATCCAGCCGGTCAGCCCCGAGGTTATGACGCAGCCGTGTGATCCTCCGGGAACTCGCCGGTGACCATATAGGGGACGCGGGCACCGAAGTTCACCGCATGGTCTGCGATGCGTTCGAAATAGCGACCGACGAGCGCGACCTGCACCGCCCGTTGAACACTCACCTCGTCCGAGTGTTCGAAGGTCGAGAAGATCACGCGGAACAGTTCCTTCTGCAGGTCGTCCATCACGTCGTCCATGTCAGCGAGAGCCGCTGCCTTCGCGGGATCACGTTCGGTGAAGCAGGCAACTGCCAACTTGAGCTGCTCCAGGGCCTGCCCTCGCATGCGGTCGATCAGCCCTCGGACCCTTGGATCGAGCGGCTGGGGATACAGCCGCCTGGCGGCCTTCGCCACGTTGACCATGTAGTCCCCGATCCGCTCGAGCTCGTGCACGCCTCGCAGGACGGTGACGAGCATGCGCAGGTCCACGGCCATCGGCTGTTGGCGCGCCAACAACAGGTATGTATGCTTCTCGATGGAGTGCGTGAGCTCGTCAAGCTTGCGGTCCCCGGCGATCACGACCTCGGTGGCAGGCAGATCCTCCGCAAGGAACGCTGCCGTTCCGGACTGGATCGCCTCGCCCGCAAGGGCGGCCAGGCGCGCCACGTCCTCCGCCAGTTCGGCGAGCTCGTCATGAAACAGTTTTCGAGTCTCAGTCACGGTTCTCCCGTCTGTCAGGCAACTC
>DATLUM010000062.1 GCA_035533095.1 Acidimicrobiales bacterium
TCGAATGGTGGGAGAAGGGCGGCTTGACCGACATCCGCAACGGGATGAGCGGTTGCCCCCGCCACCACCGGCTGCTCCACTCCGGCTACACGGTCAGCGGCGAACCGAACGGCGAACTGCGCTTCTACCGGCCCGACGGCAGCTACATCGGCTCCACCTACCCGGTCGCCGCCCGCGCTGTGACCGGGGTAGGTGCCTTGCTGGCCGGCTGACGAGCTGACGGGCTGACGGGCTGACCACCACCGAGTAGGAACTGGTCGGCTCTTCAGCTTGCACTACGAACGACGGAGGGTGATCCCGCGCTGGCGGCTGATCAGGGCTACGCCGGTACCGGTCGAGATCAGCAGCAGGCCCGCGAGCGCCATTAGGAAGGCGTTGAACCCGGTGAACGGCAGGTTCTCGGACGCCGAGGAGTGCTGGGCCGAAGCGCGGGCGGCTGTCAGGGCCGCGCTGCCTGAGCCGACGCGGCCCCCGGCGCTGTTGCCGTTGCCGCTGTTGCCTCCGCCGGCGAACGGGTTGACCACGCCGACGCCCACGTGGACCGGGCCCGTGCCGCCGGGGTTGGTCCCGGCGGCGGTGGTGGAGCAGGGTTTGACGATCACTGCCTGCCCCGGCTGGTCAGGGGCGGCTGTATCCGTGGCGAAGTTGACGAACGGAAAGCCCGGGTACAGCGTGATCGCGTACGGGTACAGGAGCTCTTTGCCACCGGAGGGGGCGCTGATCTTCGCCGACGCCAGGGCGATGTCCGACAGCGGAACAGTGACCTTCATCGTGCCGTTGGCGAAGCTTCCGTTGGTCTCGGTGTGGTCGGTCTGGTAGGTGAACGTGTCCGCCACGACGTGGCCTTCGACGTAGCTCAGCTGCTGCTGCGGGCTCAGCTCGGCACCCACGAAGAAGGTCTGCCCCTGGTATGTGAAGGTCATCAGCCACTGGGCCCCCTGCAACGCGTTCGGCGGAGTGGAAGGAGCGAGGGTCGGCCCGGAGATCGTCGCGATGATTGACTTGCCGTCAGGTGACGACGACAGCGTCGCGGTCCGGATGTCCAGGCTCGGGTCGGTGTTGGTCGGCCACATCAGCGACGTGGAGAAGTCGTACGCGTTGCCGACCGGGCTGGTCATCGTCGCGGAGCACGACACGACCGGGACCTCCGGCGCCTGCCCCGCCGGGTGCGTGGGCGTCGCTGCAGGGTTGTTGTCCACCTGGGGGTCGCTGATCAGGTTGGCCACGTCCATGACGCCCCAGCCGCTGACGTAGTCCCAACCGGGGGCGTTCTGGTAGAAGAAGTTCCCAGTCGGATGCTCCGCCTGGGTGATGTCGTAGAAGTCCTTGTGATAGCTGGGGCCCTGAGCAACCTTGTAGATGGTCTCGTTGGCGAACCCAATGCCTTTCGCGGAAGGTGCTGCGGCCTGGATGCGCGACCACATACCGACCGACAGTGGGGAGGAGAGGCTGGTGCCTCCCTCGGGGAACGGCAGCGCATCGGCGGACATCTCGTACCCGTTGCTCGACAGCAGGCCGCCGCCCGAATCGGTGAAGCCCTGTCCTGACATCGCCGCGATGTCCGGCCCTCCGCGGCAGGTGGTTCCTGGCGCGATCGAGTTGCCGGCGTCGTCTGTGGTCCCAAGGCACGGGTACTTCACCGCCGCGACGCCCTTCTGGTAGTCGGGTTCAGGCGTGTGCACCGACGTACCGCCGCCGCTGAAGTCCCAGGACACTTCGCTGGCCCGCTTCACGTTCGTGGCGCCCTGAGCGGTGGTGCCGGTGGTGGTGAGCACCGTCCCGCCGACGGCGGTCGCGTAAGCGCTCGACGCCGGGTAGCCAGCTTCGGGGAGCGGCTGCGGGTTGAGGCCGTTGCCGGCGCCGATGACCGGCAGGATCACGAACGGGCACGCCCCGCCGGTGTCGCCGGCAGCGGCGAACAGGGTGCGGCCCTCCATGGTCGCCTCGCGCAGGGTCGCGTCGGCCATGCTCTCCAATTGGTTGCCGAGACCGACGCCGTAGAGGAGGTTGGTGTACGGGCTGCCCTTGACCGCCGTGGACAAGGGATCCGACTCGCACTCTCCGAAGCTGGCGTTCATCTGCTTCGGACCGCTGGGGTCGGACACCCAGTCCGCCATGGCTGCGGCGATGTCGGCGTCCAGCGGCGTCTTGGCGAAGTAGAGGTCGAGTTGGGACAGCTTCGGGGCGACGCCGGTTATCGACTGGGAGTCGAGCATCCACTCGACGGATTCGGCATTGTCGGGGTAGTCGTTGGCCGTGCCGCCCTCGGTGAGCACGGGCTGTACCGGGACGGCCGGGAGGTTCTCCCGCTGCTCGAAGAGCCGTAGGTCGGTGATGACGCTGTTGAAGTAGCCGTCGCCGAAGACACCGGCCGTCTCGCCCTGACCCTCGTCGGAGGACGGCATGTCGTAGGCACCCCACAGGTCCTGGGCGTTCAGCGTTCCGAGGTAGCCGCCCGTGGCGCTGCGCGGCGCCGTGCCCGTCGAGCTGTTCGCCCTGGCAATGTCGAGCGGTGTCCACACGCGCTGCAGCGTGTTCAGGCCGAGGACGGTGGAGATCGGCAGGCTGGCCGGGACCGCCGGCGGGATCCGGTTGGCTATGAACCTGTAGGGGCCTACCTGGTACGAGCCGAAGTTCGTGCTCATCAGGCTGCCGATCTGGGCGAGTGTCCCGCGGGCGGTCACGTAGTCGCCGGAACCGGACACGGTCTGGATGGTGAGCCCGCCGGAGCGCAGCCACGATTGGAGTTCGGACGTCTCGCTCGCCGGGACCCCGAATCGTTGGTTGTACTCGGCCGGGGTGAGGAAGTGGTGGTACTCGGGGCTGGACGGATCGTATATGGCCTTGTAGGTCGCCTCCTCGGCCGCGACGTCCGGGTGGGAGAGTGCCACGCCCACGGTGAGCACCTGGCTCTTGGGGGCGTTGCCGAGCCCCTTGGCCAGCGAGAGCCCGGGCAGGAAGTTGTGCGTACGCACCATCGGGCCGGTCGAGCCGGCAGAGCCCGACGCGTAGCTCGGTATGGCCAGCAGGCCCGCGGCGAGCAGCCCGGCACCCGATGCCGCGACGAACCGCCACCGCTTAATGCTTCTCACCCTGTGCCTCCAGCTTCAGGTACCCCGTCGGTCCGAAACAGACATTTCGCCACGTGGAGTGCCGATTCCTGCCTCGGCTATGTGACATGCGGCGCTCTCTAGAATCTCGGCATACCCGCGGTACTCGTTCACCAAGGGCACCGCGCAGGAGGTCCGCTTTCTCCTCGGCCGAACCTGAATGAAGCCGCAGGTGGGATAATCTTCGTTATCTCGTCAGGGGGAAGGATCAGATGACCACGACCGAGTCGGAACTCGTCCAGCCGTACGACCCTGAAGCGACCATCCGGGTCGTGCACGACCACGCCGACCGGCTCTTCAGCTGGCGCTACGAGCGCGAGCGCCCCCAGCTGGTGACCCTGTACAACAAGGCCGCCTCCGCGCAGTGGAGCAGCGTCACCGACCTCGACTGGTCCATCGATGTGGACCCGGAGAAGGTCATCGCCGACGAGGTCCCCGCGCTGCGCCTCGCCCGGGTCGCGGCGACCCTTCCGGGCTCCCCGATGGCGAACTGGAAGGACAAGGAGTTCACCGAGCTCGGCGTCGAGTTGTTCAAGGCGCAGCTCAGCCAGTTCATGCACGGCGAGCAGGGGGCGATGATGACCGCCGCCAAGCTCGTCGAGACGGTCCCGTGGATCGACGCCAAGTACTACGCGTCGACCCAGACGATGGACGAGGCGCGCCACACCGAAGTGTTCGCCCGTTACCTGCACGAGAAGGTCGGCGACCACTACCCGATGGGTCCCTTCCTGCAGGGTCAGATCTTCGGTCTGCTCGAGGACAGCCGGTGGGACATCGCCTACCTCGGCATGCAGATCATCATCGAGAGCCTGGCGCTGGCGGCGTTCGGCGATCTCCTTCGCCGCACCTCCGAGCCCCTGCTCACCAAGCTGCTGCGCTACATCATGTCCGACGAGGCCCGCCACGTCGCGTTCGGGATCGTCAGCCTCGGCGAGTACTACACCGAGCTGACGTCCGCCGAGCTCAAGGAGCGCCAGGAGTTCCTCCTCGAGAACACGCTGCGCAACCGCCTGCGCTCGATCACCCCTGAGGTCTGGGAAAAGATGGGCCTCAGCGTGGATCAGGTCCTCCCCAACCTTTTTGAGGCGGCGCAGTCGACGGGGACGGGACCATTCCAGGCGTTCCAGCGGGCATTCTTCTCCAAGCTCGTGCCGAACGTGCGCAAGCTCGGCCTCCTCGACGCCAACGACGGCTACCTCCGCCAGAAGTGGGGCGAGGCCGGCCTGCTCGAGTTCGAGCACGCGGATGACACCGCGAGCGACTTCGAGTCCTACGACGCGGTCACCGCGGACCGCGCCGCGCTCTCAACCTCAACCTGACCCGTAGGGATTCGACGCACCGCCTCGCCTTTACCGGTTTCGACGGGCGCGGTTGGTTCGCCGAGTTCCTGCCCCTAGTCTTGGGTGGTCGGGCATCAGTCGACAAGAGGGGCATCAGAGTTGAAGAAGGTCGTCATCGTGGGGCAGGGCTACGTGGGCCTGCCGCTGGCAATGCGGGCTGTCGAGGCCGGATACCAGGTGGTCGGCTACGACACGAGCGCGACCAGGATCAAGAAGCTGGCGGCCGCCGACTCCTATGTGGAGGACGTGCCGAGCGACCAGGTGCGCGCCGCCCTCGAGTCGGGCCGGTACCTGCCGAGCTTCGACGCCGGCGACTGCGCCGGGTTCGACGTCGCGGTGATCACCGTGCCGACGCCTCTTTCCGAGGGTGTCCCGGACCTCTCCTACATAGAGCAGGCCGCCAACGACTTGGCCCCGCTTCTGTCGCGCGGGTCGTGCGTGGTGCTGGAGTCGACGACCTATCCGGGTACCACCGAGGAGCTCGTCGTGCCGATCCTCGAGAGGGGGTCAGGGCTCGCCGCTGGAGCGGACTTCCACGCCGGGTACAGCCCCGAACGGGTGGACCCGGGCAACAAGCAGTTCAGCCTCGGCAACACACCGAAGGTCGTGTCGGGGATAGACGCCGAGTCGTTGGCAGTCGTCGAAGGTTTCTATGGCCGCTTGGTCGAGCGGACCGTGCCTGTGGCGTCGACCCGCCAGGCAGAGCTGGTCAAGTTGATCGAGAACACGTTCCGGCATGTGAACATCGCCCTGGTCAACGAGCTGGCCATGTTCGCCGGCGACCTCGGCGTCGACATCTGGGGGGCGCTCGACGCGGCGGAGACCAAGCCGTTCGGGTTCATGAGGTTCAACCCCGGCCCGGGCGTCGGCGGCCACTGCCTCCCGGTGGACCCCAGCTACCTGGCCTGGCAGGTCAAGCGAAGGGTGGGGGAGACGTTCCGCTTCGTAGAACTGGCCAACGACGTGAACAACCACATGCCGGCCTACGTGGTGCGACGGCTCACCCGTGCGTTCAACCAGCGGGAACAGTCGATCCGGGGCCGGAGGCTGCTCCTGCTCGGTCTTTCCTACAAACCCAACACCGGTGACGCGCGGGAGTCGCCGGCGCTCGAGATCGCCGAGCAGCTCGTCGCCCTGGGCGCCGATGTACGCGCCGTCGACCCTCACGTCGAGGCCGACCAGGTCGGACACTCGATCGAGTTGGCGGAGCTCACAGTCGAGGAGGTGCAGGCCGCTGACGGCGTGGTGGTGCTCACCCATCACGACGCCCTCGACCTCGACCTCGTCGCCGAGCACGCCAGCTACGTGCTCGACACCCGCCGCTGCGTGACCGGCCCGCAGGTCGAGTACCTGTAGAGCGGGGCACTTCGAGGGGCGTGGGTTTTCGTGCTTCGTCAGGTGCGCGCGAACGTCGAGCGCACCGCCTTCGACCCCTCGCCGGCTAGGTCCGTCCACCCGTAGGTTCCTGAGTCGCTCATCTCGGCGGCGGCGCGCAGTAGCGCTCCCCAAGCGACGTTCGCGAACCCCGAGCCCACCGAGATACGGGCGACACCTGCCTCGGCAAGTTCGTGCACAGGCGGCACACCGCGCAGCGCGAGCACGTTCACCGGGCGGTCGACGTTCGACACCACTGCGCGTATGTCCTCGAGGCGAATCAAACGCGGGGCGTACAGGACGTCCGCGCCGGCATCCTGATAGGCCTGCAGCCGGCGGATGGTGTCATCGAGGTCCTCTCGCTCGTGCAGGAAGTTCTCCGCACGCGCGGTGATCACCAGCTGCACCGGTCCTCGATGCGCCACTTCGCACGCGGCAGCTACCCGGTCACGGGCGAGGCCGATGTCGTAGATCGGCGAGTCCGAGCCTGGACGCTGGTCTTCTACCGAGCACCCCGCCAATCCCGCACCGATCGCAGCTGCCACGGTCTCGGCGACGCCCGACGGATCGTCGGCGAAGCAGTTCTCGAGGTCCGCAGACACGGGCACGTCTACCGCCGAGACCACCGTCGCTGCGTGGGCTATCGCCTCAGCCCGGGATACCGAGCCGTCCAGTCGCCCGAGGGTTGCTGCGAACCCGCCGCTGGTGGTCGCGAGCGCCTTGAAGCCCGCGGCCTCGAGTAACTTCGCCGACCCAATGTCCCAAGGGTTGGGCATGACGAGCGGATTCCCTGGCTTGTGGAACTCCAGGAAGTCGAAGGCTTTCTCTGCTTGGGTGGGCATGGCCAAATTCTTAGGCCGCTACGGGTGGGCACCGATGCCGTTGTGCCCGACCACTCGGCGTGATAAGCATGCGGACGGTCTAGGTAGGTCGCTGTACGAGGCAGGACTGAGGGGAGAACCTATGGCGTTGCTGGCGCGGTTGGCGGGCCGGGGCGCGCGCGTGACGGCAGCCATGGCTCTCGTGCTCGTAGCGCTGGTGCCGCTGTCGGGAGGAGCCCAGGCGTCGACCAGGACGGGGTCCGGCGGCTACTGGCTCGTCGCATCCGACGGGGGAGTCTTCACCTTCGGCGGGGCCGTCTATTACGGCTCGCAGGGGTCCGAGCACCTCAACGCCCCGGTGGTGGGGATGGCAGCGACGCCGGACGGTGGGGGCTACTGGCTGGTCGCCTCGGATGGC
>DATLUM010000063.1 GCA_035533095.1 Acidimicrobiales bacterium
GACGGCTTCCATGTACACGGCGTCCACGTCCGGACGCTCCTCGCGGTCGACCTTGATGCACACGAACCCGTCGTTCATCACTTTGGCGGTGGCGTCGTCCTCAAACGACTCGTGCGCCATGACGTGGCACCAGTGGCAGGCGCTGTACCCGATCGACAGTAGGACCGGGACATTCCGCTCGCGCGCGGCGGCGAAAGCCTCGTCCGACCAGGGGTACCAGGCCACCGGGTTGCCGGCGTGCTGCCTGAGGTAAGGGCTGCTCTCGCCTGCGAGGCGGTTGGTCGCGGGCGTCCCGGGTGGCATGCCCCCAACCTACCGGCGCGCGATCTCGTCCCCGCCGGCGGGAATCGCAGTGGCCGATAGGGTAGGACGCATAGGTGAGCGGACAGGCAGCGACGATCGACACAGGTAGGGCTTCAGAAGACAGCTGGGGTTACCGAGAGACTGACGTGGCCACCGCTGTTGTGCTTGACCCTCCAGCGGAAACCACCACGAGCACGATCTGGCACAAGATGGTCCGCCTGATCGTTGGGGCGCTCCCCGCGATGACGATCGCAACCGTCATCCCGCTGTGTCTCTTCTACGGCGTGTCAGCCGTCGCCGGCCTGCAGGGCGGCATCGTCGCTTCGCTCGCGTGGGCCTACCTGATGCTCGGGCGCCAGATCATCCGTTCACGGCGCATGTCGGGGCTACTCACGATCACGGCGTTCACCCTGACGGTGCGCTGCATCACCTGGGTGGTCCACCAGTCGGCGTTCACGTTCTTCGCCGTGCCGGTGTTCGAGACGATCGGAATGTCGTTGCTGTTCGTCGTCACGCTGGCGCTGGGCCGCCCACTGCTCGTGAGCCTTGCTCGCGACTTCGTTCCTTCGGTGGGTGATCACCTCGCGCACTCGGATCACAAGAAGCTTGTGCGGGACCTGTCTTGCCTCTGGGGCGCCGTGTACCTCGGGTCGGCGACCAGCACGGCGGTTCTGCTCAGGACGCAGGACCTGCACCTGTTCCTCCTGCTTCACCAGATGTCGGGTTGGGTGTGGACGGGTAGTGGCCTGCTGGTCACCTTCTTCTACGCCCGCCGGCACGCGCAGGGGCTCATGACCATCGCGACCTCGGGCATGCGTGTAGCAGCCGCTTAGTCGCCGTGCGCGCCGAGGTGCGCCAGCAACAGCTCTGATACCGGGCCGGCCGCGCCGCTCGGCAACCAGTGCGACTCGCCGGGGAGAACCTCGAACCGGTACGGGCCTTCGACGTAGCGGGCGGTCAACTCGGCGGCCTTCCTGGTCAGGAAGCCGTCGCCGTCGCCCCACACGTACAACGTCGGGACCTTCACTGCCGGCGCCGGATCGCGCGACCCGAACGCCAGTCCCCGGTACCAGTTGATCGGGCCGGTCATGGCACCCGGCTCTGCGACGCGCGACGCGTAGCGCTGAGCCGACTCCGGGTCGAGACCGGAGCGCACCAGCGACTGGGCCAAGCGCGCGCTCCCGCCGGATCGCAACGCGAGCTCCGGCAGGCCGGGGATCTGGAAAAAGACCATGTACCACGAGTGCAGGATCTGCGAACTGCTCAGCATCGACGCGAGGAAGGCCCGGGGGTGGGGCGTGGACAGCGACGTCAACGTCCTCACGCGCGACGGATGCCGGGCCGCCACATCCCACGCCACCGCGCCGCCCCAGTCGTGGCCGACGACGTCGAAGCGCTCGACGCCGGCGGCATCCGCCAGCGCGATCACGTCGCCGGTCAACTCCGGTACCGCGTACGAGCGGCGGCCGCTCGGTCGCGCCCGCGGCGAGTAGCCGCGCTGGTCGGGGGCGAGCACGCGATAGCCGGCGCCGGCCAGCCGTTGTCCGACCGCGTCCCAGCAGTGATGATCCTCGGGGAAGCCGTGGAGCAGGATGACGGCTCGACCCTCGACCGGCCCCGTGTCCGCGACGTCGAACGTGAGCGGACCGCGCGCGTACTCCGTGATTCGCGGGGACATCTTTTCCCGAAGGTCAGTCGTAGACCAGGACGCCCCGGATGTTCTTGCCGTCGCGCATGTCCTGGTACCCCTGGTTGATGTCGCCGAGCTTGTAGCGGTTGGTGACCATCCCCTCGAGGTCCAGCTGCCCGAGCTGGTACAGGCGCAGCAGGTGCGGGATGTCGTAGCGAATGTTGGCGGACCCGAAGATCGTTCCGACGATCTGCTTCTCCATCAAGGTCAGGTCGCAGAGGTTGAGGGTGACGTCGTTCTCCGCCATCGGGTGGATGTTGGTCACGACGACCCGGCCGTGCTTGGCGGTCAGGCCCATGACCGAAGCGATCAGGTTGCCGCGGCCGACCCCCATAGCGCAGATGACCTTGTCGCACATGCGACCCCAGGTCTCCTGCTGGATCGGCCCGAAGGCTTCCTCGATCGAGTTGTAGAAGTGTGTCGCGCCGAACCGCCGCGCAGGCTCTTCCTTGCCGGCGACGATGTCGATGGCGAAGATCCGCTCGGCTCCGGCGAGGCGCGCCCCCTGGATGGCAGCCGCGCCGATGCCGCCGACGCCGATGACCGCGACGTTGTCACCGGGCTGCACATCCGCCGCGTAGACAGAAGAACCCCAACCGGTGGTCACGCCGCAGCCGACGAGGCAGGCCAGCTCGAGCGGCACGTCGTCGGGGATCTTCACGCACGACATCTGGTTGGCGACCGTGTACTTGCCGAACGTCCCGAGGCAGACCATCACGTTCAGGTCCTGCCCCCGCGCGTGGTGGCGGGAGGTCCCGTCGAGCTGCAGGCCCACGAGGAGCGCGGCGCCGTTGTCGCAGAGGTTCGACCGGCCCCGCGCGCAAGACGGGCAGTGCCCGCAAGCGGGGATGAAGCCGAACACCACGTGATCGCCTTGCTTCAGGTCCGTGACACCCGGGCCGACCTCCTCGACGACGCCGGCACCCTCGTGCCCGCCGATTATGGGGTAGATGCCCCCGAGGTCTCCGGTGACCAGATGCTCGTCGGAGTGGCACATGCCCGACGCGGCGAGCCTGACGAGGACCTCGCCTTCCTTGGGCTTGTCGAGCTCGATCGGCTCGACGTTCCATTCGGTGTTCTGTCCCCAAAGGACGGCGGCTTCGGTCTGCATGGTCGGTTTCCCCTGTTCAGGTGGCTATGGGCGAAACCCTAGCGAGCCGCCCGGCCGACCGCCTCCTCGATCCGGTCGCACACGTCGGAGGTCAGCTGAGCCATGACGGCGAGGGCGCCCATGTTCTCCCGGATCTGCGCGACGCGGCTCGCCCCGGTGATGACGCTCGAAACGTGAGGGTTCGTCGCGCACCAGGCGATCGCAAGCTGGGCAGGAGTGCAACCGAGCTCGCCGGCGATGGTGGCGAGGCGGGCCACCGCCTCGTTGTGCGCTCCGCTCGTCAGCGCGTCGCGCAGCCACTCGTAACCGGGCAAGCTCGCCCGGCTGCCTTCCGGCACCCCTCCGCGGTACTTGCCCGTCAGCAGCCCCGAGGCCAGCGGGCTCCACGTGGTCAGCCCGAGCCCGATGTCGTCGTAGAGCCGCTGGTACTCATGCTCGACCCGAGCGCGGTTGAACAGGTTGTACTGCGGCTGTTCCACCACCGGCTTGTGAAGGTGATGTCGCTCCGCGATCTCCCATGCCGCGCGGATCTCGTCGGCCGGCCACTCCGACGTTCCCCAGTAGAGAGCCCGGCCGGTGGAGACCATGTCGCTCATGGCCCAGACGGTCTCCTCGAGCGGAGTGGCCGGGTCGTTGCGGTGGCAGTACACCAGGTCGACGAAGTCCAGACCGAAGCGTTCCAGGCTCCCGTCGATGGCCTGCATCAGGTACTTGCGGTTGAGCGTGTTGCGCATGTTCGGCTCGTCGTGCAGGCCCCAGAACAGCTTCGTCGACACCACGTAGCTGTGCCGCTGCCATCCGAGCATCGAGATCGCCTTGCCCATGATCCGCTCGGATTCGCCGCCGGCGTAGGACTCCGCGTTGTCGAAGAAGTTGACGCCGGCTTGGCGCGCGGCGTCGAGGCACTCGGCTGCAAGGTCTTCGTTGAGCTGCGGACCGAACGTCACCCAGGATCCGAGTGAGAGGACGCTCACCTCGAGGCCGGAGGATCCCAGCCTGCGGTATTCCATGCCGTCGGAGTCGGTGCTGTCGGGGTCGCTGGCGGTCACCATGGCGCCAAGCTAGGGGCCGGTGAGGAGGTCGCGTCTCACCTTGCCGATCGCGGTCTTAGGCAACGAATCGACGATCACCATTTCCTTTGGTGCGGCGAACGGTGCCACCGTCTCGGCGACCAGAGCCCGCAACTCGTCCAGTGCCGGCGGCTCGGCGGTCTCGGCGGGTACCACCCATGCGACCACGCGCTGCCCCCACTCCGGGTCGGGCCGTCCTGCTACGGCGACCTCCGCCACCTTCGGGTGTGACGCGATGGCGGCCTCGACGGGCGCCGGCCAGACGTTCTCCCCGCCGGTGATTATCAGGTCCCCTATACGTCCCGCGACCAGCAGCCGGCCGCCGGCGTCGAAGCTGCCGGCGTCGCCGGTAGCGAACCAACCGGCGGTGTCGAGGGGGACCGTCCCGTCCCTGTAGGCGCGCAGCAGCATCGGCCCGCGCAGCCTGATCTCACCAGTTGGGTTCTCGGCTGTCGGGTCGACGTCGACTTCCACGCCGTCGAGCGGGATGCCGTCGTAGACCACGCCGCTGCCGGTCTCGGTCATGCCGTAGGTGGTCACCACGTTCGCGGGCAGGTCTGCCGGCGGAGCCGACCCGCCGAGGACGACGGTGTGGAAGAGGTCCGCGCTGACTCGTCGGAGCGCCGTCGCGACGAGCGAGACGAACACGTCGCGCCCAGCGGCCGCGACGACCTCGTCCTTGTCGAACCCTGGCAGCACCGTCAAGAAAGTGCCGGTGAGAAGGCTGCGCGTCACGACCGAGAGCCCGCCGACGTGGCTCAGCGGCAGGCAGGCCAGCCACCGGTGACTGCCGGGGTCGACGCCGAGCCTCGTGCTGGTGGCGACAGCGGATGCCTTCACCGCGTCGTGGGTGAGCACCACTCCCTTTGGGGCTCCCGTCGTACCGCTCGTCGCCATCACGAGAGCGTCACCGGATTCCACCGGCTCTCCTTGTCGCAGGCGTGAGCGGCCGCCGGCGGTAACCACCCAGGACGGCCGCATCGCGTCGAGGATCCGGGCCTTGACCGCGTCCGGGAGGCGCTGGTCGACGGGGAGGATCGCGTCGCCGCTGTCCCAGGCCCGTCGAAGTTCCGCGACGAACCCCTCACCGCCCGGCATGTCGATTGCGACCAGCTCTCGCACGACCAGTAGTTTGCCAACCGGCATGCAGCCACCCGCCGCCACCGCCAAACCGCCCCGCCATCCCTGGGTCGCCGGCGCCAGGCCGCGCACGCTGCCGGCCTCGGCGGTGCCGGTCGCGGTCGGTACCGCAGTAGCTGGCGCGCAAGGCAATGTCATCTGGTGGCGTGCGGCCGCCGCCCTGATCGTCGCGGTCGCCCTTCAGGTCGCGACCAACTACGCCAACGACTACAGCGACGGCGTTCGCGGCACCGACGCGGACCGCGTCGGCCCCGTCCGCCTGGTGGCTTCGGGCATCGCTTCGCCGGCGTCGGTCAAGCGGGCGGCGTACGCGGCGTTCGGTGTCGCCGGCGCGGCCGGGTTGGCGCTCGCCGCCGCCGCCGGATGGTGGCTCCTGGCCGTCGGGGTGGCTTGCATGGCCGCCGGTTGGCTCTACACCGGCGGCCCGCGCCCCTACGGGTACGCGGGCCTGGGCGAGGCGTTCGTGTTCGTCTTCTTCGGCCTGGTCGCGACGGCGGGCACCGCGTACGTGCAGCTCGGTCGGGTCACCGGTCTTGCCGCCGCGGCCGGCGTCGCGGTGGGGCTGCTCGCTGTCGCGATGCTCGTCGTCAACAACCTGCGCGACATCCGCGGGGACGAGCTCGCCGGCAAGCGAACTCTCGCTGTCCGGATAGGACCCGTCTGGACCCGCCGGCTCTACGCCGGCGCCGTCCTCGCGCCCTTCGCCGTCAGCGCGGCCCTCTCGGTGTCGACACCGTTCGCGCCCCTGGCGTTGCTCGCCCTGCCGCTCGCCGTCGCTCCCGTCCGGCGGGTTCTGTCAGGGGAGGAGGGCATGGGCCTGATAGCGGTTCTCGGCGCCACCGGGAAGCTGCAGCTCGCGTTCGGCGCGCTGCTCACTGCCGGCATCGCGATCAGTGGTGTCTAACCTCGCAGGAACCCTCTGACGGCGGTCGTGAACTCTTCCGGCCTCTCGAGGTGGCAGGCATGGCCTGCGCCGGCGACGAGATGCAGGCAAGCGTTCGGCCCGATCGTCGACACCAGGCGTCTGGCGATGGCCACGTACTTCTCGTCGAGAGCCCCGGCCATCACCAGCACCGGCATCTCCAAAGACGGGATCGCGTCCCACAGCGGCTCCTGCGAGCCCGTCCCGGCGAGGCGCAGGCTCGACGCCAGCCCGGCGGCTGTGGCGTGCGAGACGCGCTCTTCGACCCGTGCCACCTCGGGTGGCAGCGTGGCGAACAGCGGCTGCTCGACCCACCACGCCAGGAAGCTCTCCAAGCCCTCGGACTCCACCCTCTCCGCCAGTGCCGTGTCCGACCGACGCCGGGCCGCCCGCTCTTGCGGGTCGTCGATTCCCCCCGTCGAGCTCACGACGATCAGCCGGCTGACCGCCTCGGGGTGCCTCAAAGCTGCGTGAAGCGCGAAGCGACCTCCCATGGAGTAGCCGACCCATGCCGCCGGCGCCGGGACGGACGCGACCATCAGGTCGGCGCCCTCGGCCAGACCCGCCTCGATCCGCGCTGACCCGCCGTGGCCTGGCGCGTCGACGGCGACGAGGCGGTTGCCCTCTTCCAAGGGCTCGACGAGAGGCCACCACGAGCCCGCCGACTGGGTGAACCCGTGGACGAGCACCACCGGCGGCCCGTCGCCTCGCTCCACGGTGTTCAGCACGCGATGATCCTTCCATGAACCCGCCCGACGTCCAGGCCGCGTTCTGCGCGGTTCTGGTCGATGAGTGGGCCCGAGCCGGTGTGAGCGATGCGGTCGTGGCCCCCGGCTCGCGGTCGACGCCCCTGGTCGTCGCGCTCGACGCGGACCCCCGGATCCGCGTCCACGTCGTGCTCGACGAGCGCTCCGCCGGATTCATGGCGCTGGGCATCGGGCTCGCCACGGGCCGTCCCGCCGTTGTCGCCACGACGTCGGGGACCGCGGCAGTGGAGCTGCACCCGGCGGTTGTCGAGGCCCACCAGGCGGGTGTGCCGCTGATCGCCGCCACGGCCGACCGCCCGCCGGAGTTGCACCATGTGGGGGCCCCACAGACGGTGGAGCAGGACGGCTTGTTCGCCGGCGCTGTGCGCTGGGCGGTGTCGCCCGGCGTCGCGGATCGGGGCGCCGCGGCCTCTTGGCGGTCGGTCGCGTCTCGCGTTGTGGCCGAGGCGGTCGCCGGTCGAGGCGGCCCGGGACCGGTGCACGTGAACCTCGCGTTCCGGGAGCCGCTTCTCGGCGACGCGTCGGTTGTGGACCTACCACCGGGCCGGCCAGAGGGGGCGCCCTGGCACACAGCCACCCGCATCGAAGCGCGGCCGGCGCCGGCGCTGGCTCCGGCTCCGGCTCCGGCTCCGGCTCCGGCTCCGGCTCCGGGGGACCTCGTCGCGCTGCTTGCATCGCACGCCGGCGGGAGGGGGCTGGTGGTGGCGGGGGCGGGCTGCGGGGATCCGTCGCGACTGACGGCTGCCGCCGGCGCGTTGGGGTGGCCCGTCCTGGCCGACCCGCGGTCGGGCTGCCGGTGCGCAGGCGACGGGGTTGGGGGGGTGGTGGCGTCGGCCGACGCGCTGCTCAGAGTCCCCTCGATAGCGAACGGTTGGGTGCCCGAGATCGTGGTTCGCGCCGGGGCGCCGTGGGCGTCGAAAGTGGTGTCACAGTGGATCGCGTCATTGCCGGCCGGAGTCACCCAGGTGCTCTGCGACCCGGCGTCGCGCTGGCTCGATCCCGAGCGGACCGCCTCCCACGCCGTGGCTGTGACGGGCTCGGAGTTGCTCAGCGCCGCGGCGTCGGCCGCCTCGGCCTCGACCGTCTCGGCCTCGGCGGTCTCGGCCTCGGCCGGCTCAGGGCCGGTCGGGGGGTCGCCGTGGCTGCGCCAGTGGGTCGGCGCGGAAGCGTCCGCACAGGAGGCGCTCGAGTCGTTGCTCGGCGCTGGCGGGGCGCTCGAGCTGAGCGAGCCGGCCATTGCAAGAGCGCTGGCTGGGGGTGCACCGCCGGGCACCCTCCTGGTCGTGTCGTCCTCGATGCCGATCCGGGACATCGAGTGGTTCGCTCCATCACTGCAGAGCGCGGAGGTCCTGTCGAACCGTGGGGCCAACGGCATCGACGGGGTCCTGTCGACCGCGATCGGGGCCGCCGCCGGCGTCTCCCGGCCCGTCGTGGCGCTGCTCGGAGACCTCGCCTTCCTCTACGACGCCGGCGGCCTCCTGTGGGCCGGCGCGCGTGACCTGTCCTTGACGGTGGTCGTCGTGGACAACGGGGGAGGGGGGATCTTCTCGTTCCTTCCCCAAGCTCACACCTTGGCGCCGGAGCGGTTCGAGCGGTACTGGGGCACTCCGCACGGGGTCGACCTGCTGGCCGTCGCCGGGGCGTACGGCGTCGAAACGTCGCGGGTCGAGTCGCGCGCCGACCTCGATCGCGTGATCGCCGGCGTCGGCAAGCCCGGCGTCTCGGTGGCGGTCGTGAGATCAGACCGCGCGGCGAACGTCGCGCACCATGAGCGCCTCAACGCGGCCGTCGCCGAGGCGATCGCCGGCGCCGGTGGCGCCTGACAGGCCGGTCTGGTTTCCGTCGGGGGCGGGCCTAGATACGCGGTTTTTGTGGGACATCTGCGTTTTGAGGGGCAGAGCCGTCATCTGACGACGTATCTGTCCCGCAAAACGGCTGTGTCCCGCAAAACGGCTGTGTCCCGCAAAAGGCTGTGTCCCGCAAGAGGCTGTGTCCCGCAAGAGGCTGTGTCCCGCAAGAGGCTGGGGGCCATCCCCACCTCCAACGGCGCGAACCTCTTCAGGGCCGCACGAGCGCGGCGAGCAACGCCTGCAGCTTCAGCTGCGTCTCCGCCAGCTCCTCGTCGGGGTCGGATCCGGCCACGACGCCGTTCCCCGCGTAGATACGGGCCCGCGCCCCGCTGACCTCCGCGCAGCGGATCCCGAGGGC
>DATLUM010000064.1 GCA_035533095.1 Acidimicrobiales bacterium
ACTGACAGCGACGGGAGGTTGGGGGGCCAACGTCAACCTCACCAACGCGGGCGTCAGCAATGTCAATGGAAGTTCCCAGAACGACATCTTCGTAACGGGAGCGGGGGGCAGCAACATCAACGGCGTCGGCGGATCGGACCTGTTCGTCGTCGAGGGCGGCAACAACACCCTGACCGCCGCACCGAACTCGCAAACCCGGTTCATCTTCGAAGGTGCGGGCAACAACCTGATCAGTGGAGGGGGCAACGCCACCGTGGACTTCTCCCAGGCGCCCGCGAGAGTGACCGTCAATCTCCAGACGGGTAACGCCACCGGTGGCTGGGGCGGCTTCCAGCAGCTGTCCGGGGTGCTCAACATCATCGGGTCGAACTTCAACGACGTCCTCGTCGCTGGCGCCCCGGGTGGCACCATCATCGGGCTCAACGGCAACGACCTCCTCCAGGCCGGCCCGACGGGCGGTGACACGCTCATCAGTGGTGGGAACGGCAACGACACCTTCTGCGCCCAGTCCAGTTGCGCCGTGGCAGGGACCATCGCTGGCGGAGGGGACACCATGATCGGTGGAAGTGGCAACGACGTCTTCTTCGCCGAGAACGGTGTCGGGGACACGATCAATGGCGGCGGCGGGTTCAACTCAGCCTTCACGGACCCGACGGAGAACTCCGTGGCGAACATCCAGCAGCAGACCATCGGGTGACCGTGAGCCGACGGTGACAGCTGTCCTCTCTATCCAGGAGGCCGGTGCTCTTCGCGTGGAGCCCGGTCAGACCACCTCGTGCAAGGTCAGTCTCGCCAACACGGGATCGATCGTCGAGCAATTCACCATCATGGTTATCGGGGAGACCGCGGAGTGGACCCGGTCGGACCCTCCCGTCATATCTCTGTTCCCCGGAGCACAGCAGACCGCGACCCTGACCTTCTCGCCGCCACGGCTGCACACCACACCCAGCGGCGAGATCCCCTTCGCCGTCAAGGTGATCCCCTCCAACGAGCCGGAGGAATCGGTCACCGAGGAAGGCGTCATCACGGTCGGTTCCTTCAACGACGTCGGGGCCGAGCTACTCCCACGCGTCGCGACCGGCCGAACGTCGGCCCGGCAGAAGCTCGCCGTTGACAGCCGGGGGAATGTCCCCCTCCCGGTCGTGGTCAGCGCCGTCGACGCGGCTGACGCCGTCAAGTTCCGAATCCGACCGTCCCTCCTGACGACGGCGCCCGGCGAAGCACGCTTCGTCCGCATACGGGTCAAGCCCCGCCAGCGGTTCTGGAAGGGACCGGCCCAGCAGAAGCCCTACAAGGTCCAGGTCGCCCCCGAGGGCGAAAAGCCCCTCGTCCTCGACGGAGGACTCTCACAGCGTGCGGTCCTGCCGAAGTGGTTCTACGCGCTTCTCGCCGCCGCACTGGCGCTGCTTCTCCTGTGGTTCCTGCTGGTCCGCCCGATCGTGCGCTCGACCGCGATCGACTCGACCAAGCCCGAGCTTGCCGCGCAGGCGTCGGCTACAAAGAACCTCTCCAACAAGCTGTCGGCGACGCAGTCCTCGGTCGCCGCTAATGCAGCCGGCCTGGCCGGGTTGACCGGCCAGCCACCGCCGTCCACCACCACCACCACCACGACGGTACCGGCAGCTCCGCCAACCACCACGCCGCCACCGGTGACCGGTCCCGCCGATGGCAGGCTTTCTGTGATCGCCGCCCCCGGATCGACGGCGACCTCTTCAACGGGGAAGATCGCGAAGGGCACCACGCTCACCATCACTGACCTGATCCTGCAAAATGTCTCCGGATCGGCGGGAACCGCCAGGGTGGAGCGCATCAGCGCCACCGGCAGCGTCCAGGACCTTCTGGTGGTGAACCTCGCAACACTGACCAACCAGGAGTTCCAGTTCACGACGCCGATGCAGTTCACCCATGACCAGCAGATGCAGCTACGGGTCGACTGCCTGGGCAATCAGACGGCGTGCGACGTAGGCATGTACTACACCGGCCCGACGACCCAGCCGCAGTCGGCCACCACGACTACAGTCCCCTAGCACCCGAAGGAGGGACGCACATGAGGTCTTTTGATGACGACGTGCTGAAGGATCGGGGAAGCGGGCCTCCGCACCGGGCGGCGCTGGAGGACAGCCACAAGGACCGGACCGACGTGTCCGGGCCAGCGGCTCCGGTCGACACGAGACGGGTCCTCGCCCTCCAGCGCAGCGCGGGAAACGCGGCGGTCGCCCAACTTCTTTCCGAGGACGAGGAAGGCGCTTCGGTCCGTGACGTCGTGGGGAAGGGTGGTGGCCGGCCACTGCCAGCTGCGTCGAAGATGCAGATGGAGCAGTCGTTCGGCCAGGATTTCTCCGACGTGCGGCTGCATAGCGGGGGCGACGCGGCTTCCTCCGCGCGGTCGGTTCAGGCCAAGGCCTACACCGTCGGCAACGACATCGTCCTCGGCGACGGCTCCCCCTCCCTGGAGTCGAGCGAGGGGCAGCGGACGCTCGCCCATGAGCTGACCCACGTCGTGCAGCAGCGCTCGGGACCTGTCGATGGTACGCCGGCCGAGGGCGGGCTCTCCGTATCGGATCCTTCTGACCGGTTCGAGCAGCAGGCCGAGCGCGCTGCCGACAACGTCAGTGCCGGGCAATTGGCCGACGGGCAGAGCGCGCCGGCGCCGGCGGCCGCTGGCGTCTCCGTGCAGCGTCAGGAGGAAGAGGACGACGAGGAGGAGTCCTCGGAGGGCT
>DATLUM010000065.1 GCA_035533095.1 Acidimicrobiales bacterium
TCGCCGGCCGAGCTGTGCTCGCCGATATCCGCGGGGATGTCGTACAGCTTCTGGAATGCCGCTTTCCAGCAGCGCGCCCCCGACCCGCCGGTATGAACCAAGGTCTCATCCACGTCGAACAGCACGACCATCGCCTCGGCGGTCTTGGCCTCGTCATGGCTCTTTTTCATCGTGGCCTCCGAAGCCTTTGCGCCTCGGTCATCTCAGGCGTACCCCTCCACGTCGTGGTGACCGTCTGCCCGGACGGTTGGGCCGTGGGATGAGAGCAGCGCCGTGCGCACCGTCGCGCATGGCGTCGAGCGCTACGTCTCGGCCGCACTTGCTTAGTGCTGAGACAATCATGGCTCCTGGGAACCCACATAGTCAAACGCCAAGGCACGAGGGCCGTCCGATACCCAGCCCATCACAAGGCGCCTCGGCGGCCGTCGTCACCCTGGGCCTTGCCGCCGTCCACAGTGCGCCGTCAGCCCGCCGAGATCTGGGGGCACACCTCATGTATCCAATGGCCGTCTGGTAGCCGCCTCACATCTTGACCAGCGGTGATGACCGCTCGGCACCGCTCACACACCTTGCCGGGAGCGTGGGCCTCGTTGTCTTCCGGTTCCAGGTATGCGGACTCTCGCTCCGCACGGTCGTGCTCCTCGATCTCGCGCTCGGCTGGGTCCTCGCGGTCCTGTGACAGGACACCCTCGGATCGTCGCTTCAGGTCCTCTTCCTGTTGCGTCATGTGCTCTTCCTCGCCGTATTCGGGCACCAATGTCATCATGTCCCCCTTCATGTATTCTCCGGCACTTCGAGAGCCCAGCGGGTTCAGTTCGACGCACCACCACCCTTGCGGCATCGGCGCCGACTCGCCGGAGCCCCGATCGATCCCTCCACCTCCTGCTCAGCGTCGGAGATAGCCGGCTCGCAGCCCTCTTGCTGTTTCGACGTCGATTCCCTCCGACCGCCACCGTATCGCCTCCTTCGCTGCGAATCCCGCCCGATGCCAACGCAGCCCGTCGGCGGAGGCCAAGCCCAGCGTCCTCCACCGATCGGCTGTCTTACGCAGTTGACGGTGATAATGAGCGGCGTTCATTGGCGTGAACCCGTCCCCGTGGGCCAAGGCGGCCTCGAAGGCATCAAAGCCCAGCTGGTCCCAGCCCGGCACCTCGGCCGGGTCGACACCGAACGGCTCCCAATCCTGCTCGCCTGGGTTCGACTTCTGTACTGGAACGGCGATTTGGCTTCTTCGCAGGTGTCCAAGCATCTATGGCTATCTCCGGTTCGTGGTGTCGAGCCGCGTCGTCCTCGATCCCGATCGGCCCTCTTGTGGCCCGACAGGGCTTGGTCGGACCGGCCAATCGGCGGTGGCGCTTGTTGTGTCATGGTGGGGGGCCATCGCCGACTCGATACCTGCTTGTACAAGTCTGAGAAGCTGCTCGGTCGTGTCTCGATCGGCGTCATCGAGGTGAGCGAATGCCTCGGCGTCCGCCTCAGCTACCGCCTCGATCAGTCGGCCCGCCAGCCGACGGCCCCGCGGGGTGAGCCGGACTAGCACGGCGCGGCCGTCGCTCGGATGCGCCTGCCGAGCCAGCAGGCCCTGCTTCTCGAGCCGGCTCACAACGAACGTGATGCCACCCGAGGTCACGAGCATCTCGCGGTTGATCTCGGTGAGGGTGAGTTCGCGCGGAGCTTGGCGTGCCAGCGTCGTCAAAACGGCGAGGCCCGACAGCGAAACGTCGAAGCGTTCAGCAATATCGCTGTAGTAACGCTGCACCAAGTTGCTCAGATGCAGCAGCCGGGCGGCGACGGCCTTCAGTCGTAGGTCGATCTCTGGGCGCAGACGCTCGAGATCGGCCACCAGTCGATCGACCCGGTCCACCTCCACGCGTCATACCTTAGCACTTGACTAATGGGCGCTGGGGGAGCATAGTTATCTCAGCACTCAGGAAGCGCGGCCGAGACCGAGTTGTCTTGCCCCTCGACATCGTTGCTCCAGATCCTGGCGACGCCGGCCCCGAGCGTGGTACCCGGAAGATAGCCAGCTCCGTGGCGGGCTGGAAATGCTGCAACAAACTCCGTCACAAGAAGGAGGTAGCTGGTGCGACACTTCTCGTTCCGCCCGACGCTCACTTTCCGAGGGCGAACATTCAAGGGTCTGCGAGGTTTCTCGGGCAAGCCGCTGCACCCGCCGCTGACCGATGTTCCTATCGGGGCCTACGTGATCGCCGCCGCGTTCGACGTGATCTCTTTCATCGGCGACCACACCGCCTGGCAGCGCGAGTTCTACCAAGCTGCCACCTTTGCTTTTATCGCCGGGGCTCTGGTCTCCCTCGGCGCGGTCGTGACCGGTGTGTGGGATCGTTGGCGTTCGAGCGAGGCGGGCACCCAGGCCCGGCGCACGATCAACTCCCACGCCTTGTTGATGGTGGCGATGACGGTGCTTGTCCTGGTCGACCTCGGATTGCGCTGGTTGCGTTACCACAGCTTGCCCGGGCCGACCTCGGCGCTGCTGGGGCTCAGCCTGGCGGCCGCCCTGATCGGGGCGCTGGGCGCGACCTACGGGGGGACGCTCGTGTTTGGCTACGGCTTCAACGTCGAGACCGCAGGCGACCATCCCGTTTGGCACCGCTCCGAGGTCGACGTGTTCCCCGGCCAGCCCGACCCGCCGCCTGCGGTTCCTGCCGCGGGAGCGGAAACCAAAGGCGATGGGAGGCCGAAATGACCGGCCGGATGCCTCGATGCATCCACCCGGCGCTTTCCGACAATGAGCACCCTTATGACCGCCCGTCGCTCTCCGAGGACTACCTGCAGGGCCATGAATGTCAACTTCTGGGACCAGGGTGAGGCTGTCGCCGCCGCGGTGATGGACGACGAGAAGCTCGAGCTGGTGGCACGGCTGGCCGCTCAACTCCGAGTGGACTCGATCCGTTGCTCCACCGAAGCCGGCTCGGGTCACCCCACCTCCTCGCTGTCGGCGGCGGATGTGATGGCCGTCCTGCTCGTAGGGCACCTGCGCTACGACTGGGAGCGGCCCGACCTTGCGACCAACGACCATCTGATCTTCTCCAAGGGCCACGCCTCCCCCTTGCTGTATGCGATGTTCCGGGCGGTCGGGGTTATCGACGAGACCGAGCTGGTCAAGACCTACCGGCGATTGGGGGCCCGCCTGGAGGGACACCCCACCCCGCTCCTGCCCTGGGTCGACGTGGCCACCGGCTCGCTCGGCCAGGGGCTGCCCGACGCGATCGGGGTGTGCCTGGCCGGCCGCCGCCTGGACCGCCTCGACTACCACGTCTGGGTGCTCTGCGGCGACAGTGAGACCGCGGAGGGCTCGATGTGGGAGGCGTTGGACAAGGCCGGCTACTACCAACTGGGCAACCTCACCGCCATCATCGACATCAACCGGCTCGGCCAGCGCGGCCCCACCGAGCTGGAATGGGACCTCGACCGCTACGCCGCCCGAGTCGAGGCCTTCGGCGCCCGGCCGCTGGTCATCGACGGCCACGACCTCGCCGCCGTCGACGTCGCCCTGAGCCAGTCGCGATCGGACCCGGACCGCCCGAGCGTCATCCTGGCCCGCACGATCAAGGCCAAGGGCGTCCCCGAGCTCGAGGACAAGAACGGCTGGCACGGCAAGGCGCTGCCCCCCGACATGGCCGAGCGCGCCATCGCCGCCCTCGGCGGGCCGACCAACCTGCACGTCGTGACCGCGCGACCGGCGCCGGGCTCGCCTGCGATCACGCCAGCTCCGGACGCTTCGATCACCCTCCCCACGTACGAGCTTGGGGAGGGCGTCGCGACCAGGGTCGCGTTCGGTGCTGCAGTCGCCGCCCTGTCCGCCCGGCCGGAGGTGGTCGTTCTCGACGGCGAGGTCGGCAACTCAACCCATGCCGAGGAGTTCGGCAAGGTCGCCCCCGACCGCTACTTCGAGATGTTCATCGCCGAACAGCAGCTGGTTGCGTGCGCGACCGGTCTCGCGGTACGCGGTTACCGTCCGTTCGCCTCGACCTTCGCAGTGTTCTTCTCGCGTGCCTTCGATTTCATCCGCATGGCCGGTATCTCGGGGGTCAACATCGCTTTGGTGGGCTCGCATGGGGGGGTGGAGATCGGCCAGGACGGGCCGTCCCAGATGGCCTTGGAGGATCTCGCCGCCATGCGGGCTGTGCACAGCTCAGTCGTCCTCTATCCCTCAGACGCCACCTCGACGGTGGCCCTGGTCGCCCGGATGGTGGACACCGATGGCATTGTCTACCTGCGCACGACCCGGGGCGCCTATCCGGTGATTTACCCGGCCGGGGAGGTCTTCACGGTCGGCGGGTCCAAGGTGCACCGGGCCGGCCCCGATGACCAGGTGGCGCTCGTCGGGGCCGGGGTGACCTTGCACGGGTGCCTGGCCGCCGCCGAGGAACTGGCCGGCACTGGCATCGCGGCTCGGGTGATCGACCTGTACTCGGTCAAACCGCTCGACCGCCACGCGCTGGTGGACGCCTGTGAGGTGACCGGCGGTCGGCTGGTCATCGCCGAAGACCACTACCCGGCCGGCGGGATCGGCGGCGCCGTCCTCGAGGCCCTGGCTGACGCCGGGGTCCCGGCCCTGCTGGTCGCGCACCTCGCCGTCTCGGGTCTGCCCGGCTCGGGGACCCCGGCCGAGCTTTTGGACGCGGCGGGTATCTCGGCTCGCCACATCGCGGCCGCCGCCCGGCGACTGGCGGGCCCGTGACCAACACAGACCGCCCCACCCGTCCGCACGTCGTCGTGGTCGGCGGGGGCTTCGCCGGAATGAACGCGGCGCAGGCCTTGGCGCGTTCGGATGCCGACGTAACCCTGGTCGACAGGCACAACTACCACACCTTCCAGCCGCTCCTTTACCAGGTGAGCACCGGCTACCTCCCGCCTGAGGAGGTGGGCGCCGCGTTCCGCTCGGTGTTCCGCCGCCAGGCCAACCTGACCGTGCTTGTGGCCGTCGCGGTCTCGGCCGACTGGACGCGGGGGAGGCTGGGCCTGGCCGATGGTTCGCAGCTGGACTTCGACTACCTGATCCTCGCCGCGGGTGCCGAGACCAACTTCTTCGGCATCGCCGGCATGGCCGAGCACGCCTGGCCGCTCTACACCCTCGCCGACGCCGTCGCACTAAGAGCCCACGTGCTCTCCACTCTTGAAGCGGTGGCGGCCAGCCGCCCACCCGCCGATGCAGCCGTCACGACCGTGGTCGTGGGCGGAGGCCCGACCGGGGTCGAGACCGCCGCGGCGCTCGCCTCGATGGCGCAGGAGGTGGTCGGGCCGATCGCCACGCTGCGGGTGGTCCTCGTCGAAGCCGGACCACGGCTGCTCAGCGCCTTCAACCCCCGCTCGTCGGAACGGGCCCTCCAAGATCTCCGCCGACGCGGTGTCGAAGTGCTCCTCGGCCGAAGCGTAGAAGCCGCCGACGCTCGCGGAGTCACCCTCGGTGGCGGCGAGCGGATCGACACCGCCACGGTGATCTGGGCGGCCGGGGTGCAGGCGAACCAGCTCGGCCAGCGCCTCGGCTTGCCCCTAGACCGGGGCAGGGTGGTCGTCGATCAGTACCTGCAGGTCGCCGGCCACCCCAACGTGTTCGTCGCCGGCGACCTGGCAGCAGTGGCCGCTCCCCGGCCCGGAACCCTAATGCCGATGCTGGCACCGGCCGCGATCCAGGCCGGCCGCCACGCCGGCGGGCAGGTGGCGCGGCTCCTCACCGCGGAACCCCTGGCCCGGTTCCGTTACCACGACAAGGGAATGAT
Organism: Acidimicrobiales bacterium; assembly: GCA_035533095.1. Classification (NCBI taxonomy): domain Bacteria; kingdom Bacillati; phylum Actinomycetota; class Acidimicrobiia; order Acidimicrobiales; species Acidimicrobiales bacterium. The sequence goes on from DATLUM010000065.1 coordinate 5,745, forward strand.
GGCGGTGCTCGGGCGAGGCGACGCGGTGGCCGAGCTGCCCCTATTGCTCGGTGCTGGCATCAGCAACCGCTACCGGCTGCGTTTCGGTGGGCTGCCGGCGTGGCTGCTATGGGTCGGGGTACACATCGCCTACCTGATCTGCTTCTCCAACCGGATCAAGGTCCTGGTGGACTGGGGATGGAACTACTTCACCTCCCGCGGCGCCGGAGCCATCCTGGTGCACCCTCCCGACGGTTGGCGGGGTGGAAGGGCTGTGTCGGAAACCGTCGCAGGACGGCACTGACATGTCGACCACCTCTACGCCAGCGCGAGCTCGCGGGCGGGTCACGACCCGCACGCTGTGGCGTGACCGTTGGTGGCTCCAACCGGTCCTGACCCAGTTCGGGCTCCTCGCCTTCGTGATCCATCGGTGGCCGGTTGCGGGCGTTCTCCCGCCATCCGCTGCGCTACCGCTTCATCACCGATCCGAGGTTCTTCTGATGGCCTCGAAGCCCGCGCCCAACGGCTAGGCCCCGATGAGCACCACGGCAATCCTGAGAATCTGGCACGGCGATGCCGCGGGGGGCGCGCTGGTCGACCACACGGTACAAGTCGACGAGGGCGAAGGCGTTCTCGACGCGGTCCTGAGCGTGCAAGCCGAGCAGGCCGGAGACCTCGCCGTCCGGTGGAACTGCAAGGCGGGCAAGTGCGGGTCCTGCAGCGCCGAGATCAACGGCTTCCCCAGGCTGATGTGCATGACCCGCCTCTCGTCGCTCCCGCCGGGCGAGCCGGTGACGGTCACACCCCTGCATACGTACCCGCTCATCAAGGACCTGGTCACCGACGTTTCTGTCAACTATGAGAAGGCCAAGGGGATCGCGGCCTTCAGGCCGCGAGAACCCGAGGCCGACGGCACCTACCGTATGAGCCAGGCCGATGTCGGGCGCTCCCAGGAGTTCCGTAAGTGCATCGAATGCTGGCTGTGCCAGGACGTCTGCCATGTCATCCGTGACCACGAGGAGAACGTGCCGACCTATTCGGGGCCTCGGTTCTTCATCCGCTACGCCGAGCTCGACATGCATCCCCTCGACACCCTCGATCGCAGCCACTACCTGCAGGAGACACAAGGCCTGGGCCTCTGCAACGTCACCAAGTGCTGCACCGAGGTGTGCCCACAGCTCATCAAGATCACCGACAATGCGATCATCCCTATGAAGGAGCGCGCTATCGACCCCAACGACCATCGACTTGCCTGGCTTGGGTTGACAATCCGCCGTCGACATAGAAATGACGACTGATCTACCAACACGTCAGAGCGGAGGCCCGGTGCCGTATGGGATGGGTCCGTTTGCGGTCCATCGTGGCCTGACGGGCTATAAAAGTCCTGTTCAGAGGCACAAATGACGGTGAGTCGGTACATAGGCGGGATTCTGTGAGCCGATCCGAGGACCGGCCCGGTGGCCATCCATCTGAGCGGTCCACCTGGGGACATGGGCCGGGCCGGCCGTCCCACGCTTGACCTTGCTCCGGGTGGGGTTTGCAGAGCCGCCCGGGTCGCCCCGGGCGCTGGTGCGCTCTTACCGCACCGTTTCACCCTTGCCTGTGGCCCGAAGGCCCATCGGCGGTCTGCTTTCTGTTGCACTTTCCTGCGAGTCACCTCGACTGGCCGTTAGCCAGCACCCTGCCCTGCGGAGTCCCGACCTTCCTCGACCGGGTCGAAGCCCGGCCGCGGCCACCCGACCGACTCACCGTCGGCACCAGTGTGCCAGATCAAGTGGCTACGACGGTCCGCAGACCATGCACCATCCACTCGGTCTCGCTCTTGCGCGCCTCCTCGATAGGACGACCGCAGTCCGGGACCGGCAACGTGCGGCCTGGCTTCACGTCCGCTTCCCACGACATGGGGTGCCCGTCCGCGTCGACGGCATCCAGACGAACGGCGTTCCCGTCAATCGGGCGACCGGAGCGCTCCCATCCCAGGAGGTCCCACCCGACTTCCTTCAGCACCTCGCGCTCGAGGGCCTGGACCCGCGGGCCGTCCAGCGCCGAGCACCCGCGGTAACGATCGGCGACGTCGGCGGCGTCGCCTCGGCGTTGGAGCACGCGCATCACCAGGTCGATGTCCGCGAACGCCCAGAGGGTCGCCTCGGGCAGCACGATGAAGGTCGGGGCGAAGCGGTGCCCTCCGGTGTGGCTCGTCCGGTGCAGCCTGACATCAGGCGGCAGGGAGCCGCGCGCGAGCTTCATCGCAAGGTCTGTGCCGGCCGATCCGCAGCAGACGTCCCGCCGGCCGTGGCCGCACACGAGCAGATCGCGACCGGCCTGGGGGTTGCCGCCGCCCGCGAGCAGCCCCTCGACGGCTGCGACCAGGCTGTCGCCGACCGGGGTCGAGCGGCCCTCGAACGAACCCGTCCATGCGGTGCCGGTCCGAAGCCGGTACAGGACGGCTCTGTGCGGGGAGCCGGAGGGGACCGTGGCCTGGACCCGCAGCTGCGACCCGGACAACCGTTCGGAGAGCGCGGCGACCTCAGGGATCTCCGACACGTCCCTTGGCCAGGGCAGAGGGATGTCGAGGAGCAGGTAGCCCGAGTAGCTGCCGGCCGTCCCCGCGGGATCCAGCCCCTGGGCGCGTGCCCAGAGCGAACAACGAAGCGAACCGGTCATCACAGCGCTCACCTCTCAGAGGCTACTGGCGCGCCACCTTCGCACCAGCAGGGCGGCGGCGACCGCCGACGCGAGCATCAGCGCGGCGGCGGTGGAGAGGACGAAGTCGAGCCCGTTGGTGAACGCCGAGCTGACGTCCGGTATCACCTGATCGACGACCTTGACGAGCGGACCCTTCGTCGGCAGGTTGCCAGTCGTCACCGCCACTATGACCTGGTCGCGCGCTGCGGGGGTAAGCCCCGGGATATGCGCGAGGTGGTGCGCGAGGGTGCTGGTGATCTGACCGTTGATGATCGCGCCGAGCACCGCTACGCCGGCGACCGCGCCGAGCTCGCGGCTGGTGTTGACCGACGAGGCCGACATTCCCGATCTCTCCGCGGGAACGACGCCGAGGACCGACACGGTGACGGCGACCGTGACCACGCCGAGGCCGGCGCCGACCGCGGCAAGGCTCCACCCGAACAGCCCGACTCCGGACGACGGCTGTACGTAGAGATTGGTGAGGATGATCCCTCCGCCGGCGACGACGCTACCGAGGACCATCGGGACCCCGGGTCCGCTCCGGGCGATCCACGGACCGGTCAGGGCGGATGCGGCGATCATGCACGCAGCCATCGGGAGGAAGTCCACAGCGAGCTTGTACGACGAGGTCGTGCCGAGCAGCTCGATGTAGAGCGGAATGAAAAAGAAGACAGCGAAGGTCGAGAAGTACCCGGTGAACGCGACCGTGTTCCCGCCGACGAACGGCCCGATCTTGAAGAAATGCAAGTCGAGGACCGGTTCCTCCGCTCGGCGCTCCGCGACGAGAAACAGACCGAGCGCCACCGCTGCCAGCGCGTACAGGGCGATGATCCACCAGGTGGCGTAACCCTCGGTCTCCCCCGCGATGGTCGCGAACGTCGCCGAGGTGAGGGCTGTCGCCCCGAGCACGAAACCGGGGATGTCGAAACGCCGGCGTTGCGGTGTGACGATCTCGGGGAGTACCGACCGCACGCCGGCGAGTGCCACCGCGCCGACAGCGACGTTGAAGACGAACACCGCCCGCCAGGACCAGACACCCACGAGGGCCCCGCCGATCACGGGACCGAGGGCGAGGGCCAGGCCGGACACCGCTGACCAGACTCCGAGTGCCTGGGCGCGCTCGCCGCGGTCGGGGTACAACTGGCGGATCATCGACAAGGTGCCCGGCTCAGAAGCAGCGGCGCCGATTCCCATGATGACCCGGCCCGCGATGAGCATCCCGCTCGACGTGGCGACCGATCCCACGATCGAACCGATCGTGAACGTGACCAGCCCTATGACCATCACCCTCCGCCGCCCAAGGTGGTCCCCAAGGGTCCCGAAGGTGAGCATCAGCGCGGCGAATGTCAGGGCGTACGAACTGACCACCCACTGCAGGGCACTTATACCCGCGTGCAGGCTCGTCTGGATGTCCGAAAGCGCCGCCGCGACGATCGTGTTGTCGAGGAAGGTGACGAAGAGCACCATCGACAGCACTGCCAGGGAGAGCCGGGGCCTGGTGGTTCCTTCCTCGGTCACGGCCACCGGTTGAAAGTACCCGTAACGGCCGGTCCGGTCCCGGATACCGCCGGGGGCATCGCGATCCCTACACTGCCGCCCGGTGCGGAGCCGACTGAAGGACCGGGTCTTCTACGTCGCGCTCGCCGCAGCGACCTACGTGCCGCTACTGCTCACAAAGCCGGGCTCGGTCGCGGCGGATACGAAGCAGTACCTGTACCTCGATCCGGGCCGGCTCACGCAGGGTGCCGCGTCCATGTGGGACCCCAACGTGGGGCTCGGCACGGTCACACATCAGAACATCGGCTACCTGTTCCCGATGGGCCCCTACTACGCCGTGATCCGCTGGATACACCTGCCCGTATGGGTCGGCCAGCGCTTGTGGATGGGGACCCTGCTGTTCATGGCAGGGCTGGGAGTCGCGTACTGCGCGAGGCGCCTGGGCATCGAGGGCCCCGGGAGGGTGGCCGCCTCGTTCGCCTACGCCCTCAGCCCCTACCTGATCGACTACATCGCGCGGATCTCGGCGATCCTCATGCCGTGGGCCGCCCTGGGCTGGATGATCGGCCTCACCGCCGCCGCGGCGAGAACGGGCAAGTGGCGCTACCCCGCTTTGTTCGCCGCTGTCGTCGCGCTCGTCGGCGGCGTAAACGCGACTTCCATCCTCCTCGTGCTCGTAGCGCCGGGGCTTTGGCTCGTCTTCGCGGTCTGGGGCAGCAGGGAGGTAACGCTGCGGCGGGCGGCGTCGGCGGCCGGGCGCATAGCGCTGTTGAGCGTGCTGGTTTCGCTGTGGTGGGCGGCGGGATTGTGGGCGGAGGACAAGTACGGCATCAACGTCCTGAGGGTCACCGAGACAGTCCCGACCGTGTCCCGGACTTCGTCGGCATCCGAAGTGCTGCGCGGTCTTGGCTACTGGTACTTCTACGGTTGGGACAAGGTCCAGCCGTGGACGATGCCCGCCGTCGACTACACGCAGAGCCTGTGGTTGGCGGTGGTGAGCTACATAGTCCCGGTCGTCTGCGTGTTGCTCGGGTTCGCGGCCCGGTGGAGGTACCGGGCCTACGCCGTAAGCCTGGTGGGCATCGGGGCCGTCGTAGCGGTCGGTGCGTTCCCCTACGGAAATCCCTCTTTGTTCGGGTCCCTGCTGAAGAACGCTTCGGCGGGCTCGACGATCGCGTTGGCCATGCGGTCCGTCGACCGGATCGTGCCGATCCTCGTGCTGGGGCTAGCGCTTCTGATGGGGGCGGGCGTAACGAGCATCTGGGCGCGCTGGCCCGCCAGGGGTAATGCCGTCGCACTTCTTTGCCTCGCGGTCGTGGCCGCGGACCTGCCTCCGCTGTGGAGCGGGAACCTCGTCGCCTCGAACCTCGCGAGGCCGTCGTCGTTGCCCTCGTACTGGCTCCAGGCGGCCCGGTACCTCGACTCGAGTGGCTCCGACCGGGTGCTGGGGCTGCCCGGAGAGGATTTCGCCGCCTACTCGTGGGGAGTCACCCAGGATCCGGTCGTCCCGGGCCTCATCACCCGGCCGTACGTATCCCGCCAGGTGGTGCCAGCGGGGACGCCGGCGTCGGCGAACCTCTTGCAGGCGCTCGACGAACCGCTGCAGGAAGGCACCCTCGACATGTCGGCTCTCGCGCCCATCGCGCGCCTCATGAGCGCCGGGCAGGTACTCCTTCAATCCGACCTGCAGTACGAGCGCTACCACCTGCCGCTGCCGAAGTACCTGTGGCTCGAGATGACGTCACCGAGAGCGGGGCTAGGCCAGCCCGTCACCTTCGGTGCGCCGAACCCGGCGAAGCAGATCAGATATCCCCTCGACAGCGAGCAGCGTTTGGGGCTTCCCACCGGCGAGCCGGAACCGCCGGCGCTCGCCGTGTTCAACGTCCCCGACCCGCGGCCGATGGCCCGCGCGGAGAGCCAGGGGTCGCCCCTGGTGGTAGCCGGCGACGGCAACGGTCTGGTCGACGCCGCTTCGGCGGGATTGCTCAACGGCAACCAGGCGATCCTCTACAGCGCGTCGATGAACCAGGCGCAGTTGCGCAGCGCGGCGGCCGCGGGTGCGACGTTGGTGCTCACCGACACCGACACACTGTCCCTGCAGCGTTGGGGCAGCCTCCGGGACAACCAGGGAGCCGTCCAGCAGCCTGGCGTGAAACAGCTCTCGTCGAACCCGTCCGACTACTCGTTGCCTGTGTTCCCGAACCAGACCACCTCGGACCAGACCGTTGCTCAGCTGTCAGGCGTGAAGTCTGTCACGGCAACCGACTACGGGGATTCGCTGTCTTTCACCCCTGAGAACCGGCCGGCCAACGCCGTCGACGGAAACCTCTCGACGGCATGGACATTCGGGGCTCACATGCCGGCCGTCGGTGGACGGATCGAGATCGATTACGGCAAGAAGGTGACCGCCGATCAGGTCACCTTGATCCAGGCGCAGCTCCAGCGCCCCAACCGCCGCATCACGGAGGCCACCCTCACATTCGACGGCGGGCGGCCGGTGCGGGTGCGGTTGACGCCGGCGTCTTTTCATGCGCCGGGACAGAAGGTGTCCTTTCCGGCACGCAGCTTCAGCCGGCTGGACGTGACCGTCGACGCGGCGCCGGGCGGATCGGACAAGAACTACGACGGTCTCGCGCAGGTCGGGTTCGCGGAAATCGAGGTCCCGGGGGTGAAGCCGGCGACCGACGCGCTTCGTCTGCCGGACAGGCTGCTCTCGTCGGCCGGCGCCGCGGCGTCCAGTGATGCCATCGACATCTTGATGAACCGCGAGCGCGCCATAGAGCCGCCGCGTCACGACCCCGAGCCGCAGATGTCGCGCGTCTTCCGGCTTCCGTCGACGCGGACGTTCACCGTCGGAGGGACGGCGGAGATCAACGCGGGCGACTCCGACTACCTGATCAACCAGATGATCGGCCTCACACCACCGCCCTCCATCTCGGGCACCGGCGCGACCGTCGTGGCAGCCAACTCCTCGACCCGCCTCGATGGCGACCGCATGGCGCGCGCCAACTCGGCCGTCGACGGCGACCCTACGACGGCCTGGATCGCCGAGACGGGACCGCAGGCAGGGGAGTGGCTGGACGTCGAGCTGAACAAACCCGTCACCTTCGACCACCTAGACCTCCAGGTCCTCAACGACGGGCGCCACTCCATCCCCAGCCGCATCACGGTCTCCGCCGGTGGGACCGACGCCACGGTCGACGTGCCGGTGCCCCCCGTCGGCCGGGGTAGACCACAGAACGCGACGACCGCTGTCACCGTCTCCCTCCCCAAGCTCACCGGATCGAAGATCAAGGTGACCATCGACGCCGTGCACCAAGTCAGGGCGCTCGACTACTACTCGACGTTCGCCGGTAGGACGGACATCCTTCCGGTCGGTATTGCCGAGCTGGGTATCCCCGGTGTCGTGCAGGAGAAGGCACCGGAGAGCATCCCCCCGAATTGCCAGAGCGGTCTGCTCTCTGTCGACGGGCAGCCGGTCGACGTCGAGATCACGGGCTCGACGGCTGGCGCGCTCGCCGGCCAGCCGCTCGCCATCCGGGCCTGCGGGAACACCGCGCACGGCCTCACGCTCGGGCCAGGGGATCACAATGTGAGCACCAGCCCCCGTCTCCCGTCGGGGTGGTCCATCGACTCCCTGTCATTGGATTCGCCGGCCCGGAGCCCGGTTGCGGCGACCCCGCGTGCAGCGAGCACCGGCTCACCCGCGGCAGTCACGATCGACCATCACAACCGGACGTCGTGGGACTTGACGGTGAAGTCGTCGGGCAAGTCGTTTTGGCTGGTCCTCGGGCAGAGCTTCAGCGACGGATGGACGGCCACCCTCAGCGGGGGTCACGGCCTCGGACCCCCGCAGCTGGTGGACGGTTACGCGACCGGTTGGCTGGTCCCTGCCGGTCTGGTCAACGGCACGGTCAAGGTGCAAATCAGCTGGTCCCCGCAGAAGATCGTCTGGACGGCGATAGCGGTCTCCGCTGCAGCGCTCCTTCTGTGCGTACTGGTCGGCGTGCTGCCCTACGCGGCGGAGCTCGCGCGGCGCAGGCGCCGGGCGAGCGCTCGCCGCTCGATGCCCGCCCCCGCCGGCAGCTGCATGCCGTTCTCTCTTGCGGGGGCGGCCCGAGCAGGTGGCCGGGCGGTGCCGTGGGTCACTGCGGTCGTCGTCGCGGCTGTCTGGTCCGGTTTGAGCACATTCGTCAGCCGCCCGGCCATCGGCGTGCTGTGCGGAGTGGCCGTCCTCGCGGGATGCCGGCTCGCCTGGGGCCGCGCGGTCGTGAGAGCTGCGGCGGTGATCGCCCTGCTGGCGATCCCGGCATACGTGGCCGAGCAGCAAGCGGTGCACGGCTACCTGCCGACCATCGACTGGCCCTCGGCGTTCACGTCCGCCAACGACCTCGCCTGGCTCGGCATCTGCCTGCTCGTAGCGGACCTGGTCGCCGGAGCCGCCCGAACCCGACTTGCACGACGCGAGACCGCACCCGCCGGCCCGCAAGCCGCCGCCGATGGCCGACCGAATACGCTCGTCGCCGGGAGGAACCAGCCGGCTTGAAATCCATGCTCATAGCAACCTGGATGCCCGCGAGCAGCGGAAGGGTGATCGCCGGTCTGGGTGTCGCCATCGTCTCCGCAGGCCTGTACGACCTGGGGTACATCCTCGAGAAGCAAGCCCTCACCGATCTCCCGGCGGTCCGTCCGAATCCGGTGCACCTCGCACGCACCGTTGTGCGGTCCCGGCGCTGGCTGGCCGGGTTCGTCGCCATGCTCGCCGGGCTGGGCCTGCAGGTAGTCGCCCTCACCCTGGCTCCGGTGTCGGTGGTGCAACCCGTCCTGGCGGCCGGCCTGGTCGGCCTCGTCGTCGCCGGCGGTCCCGTCCTCGGGGAGCGGTTGCACTGGCGCCAGCGGGCGGCGCTCATCCTCGTGATCGCAGCCGTCGTGGCGATCGCGATCTCCTCCCAGCCGGGCGCCCGCCTGGCGAGGTCCGTCCCCGCCGGCCGCTTCGCTGCGCTGGCCGTCCCAGCGGCGCTCCTCGCGGTCGTCGCGGCGGTGACAGGTCTGCGGGCTTCGAGTCGCGGACCCGGCCAGGTCCCGCCGGCTTGGACGGCGGCAGCTCTGGCCGGCGCAGCCGGCCTGCTGTACGGGCTGGGCGCGGTGGCAGAAAAGGCGGTCGCCACCGACGTCGTCGGGCGGGGGATCTACGGCGGGGTGGTGGCATCGTTGTCGTCGTCGTACCCGTGGCTGTTCGTGCTCGTCACCCTCGCGGGGATGGTCGTGTTCCAGGTGGCGCTGCAGGCGCATCCCGCCTCGATGGTTGCGACCGTCTCCAACGTCGTGTCCAGCGTGTGCGCCCTGGCCGGTGCCTCGATGATCTTCGGCGAACTTCTCCTGCCGCACGGGTGGTGGTCGGTCGCCCGCTTCGCCGGGTTCGCCGGTGTGGCGGGTGCACTGGGGCTTCTGGCGAGGGCCCCACGGGAGCTGCCTGTCGAGGCGGCGATCACATAGTGATCGTCGATACGGCGCCGGCGGGCACCGCGGAACACCCGGTGGCAGCGCGCAGCCGCTCCTGGCAGATCGGCATCGCCGCTGCGTTCGCGCTCGGGCTGGCGATCCGCCTGGCATCGGTGCTCCTGCGGCCGCACCTGGCCGTGGGCGGGGACCCTTTGGAGTACGTCGGCCAGGCGAACCTGCTCGTCCAGGGGAAGGGCTGGATCGAACCGATGCTCTACCACCATGGCGTGACAGCGCAGACCGCCAAGTTGCCGCCGCTTTTCACGCTGCTCATGGCGGTCTGTTCGCTGGCCGGGTTCAAGAGCTTCTTCGCGCACCGGATATGGTCCGCCATCCTCGGCTCCGCCGCCGTCCCGGTGGCGGCGTTGCTGGGGAGAGAGGTGAGCGGGCGCAAGGTGGGTTTTCTGGCGGCGGTTCTGGTCGCCGTGTACCCGAACATGTGGATGAGCGACGGACTGGTGATGTCGGAGACGATCTCGCCCATCCTCTCGATGCTCGTCGTGTGGGCCGGCTATCTGATGTGGAAAGACCCCCGTCCGCGCCGTGCCGCCGTCCTCGGAGTCACGATCGGTTTAGCGGCGCTCGCCAGGGACGAACTGCTGCTGCTCGCAGTACTGGTGCTCCTGCCCGTCGCGCTGCTCGCGCGTGAACGAACCGTGCGCGAGAGGATCAAGCTTGTGGTCGTCGGTACCGCATGCACCGTCGTGGTCATAGCGCCGTGGATCGGGTTCAACCTGAGTCGTTTCTCGCATCCCGTGCTCATATCCGACCGGTTCGGGCTGACCGTCGCGGCATCCAACTGCGACTCCAGTTGGAACGGTCCGCTGCGCGGCTACTGGTCCATGCCCTGCGCGCTCCAGTCAGCTGTCGGTGTGCGAGGCGACGAATCAGCGGTCGACCCGGTAGCACTCCGAAAGGGCTTGCACTACGCGGCGGGCCATCTCGGTGGGTTGCCTTCGATCGAGCTGGCCAGGCTCGGCAGGACGTTCGCGTTCTACCGGCCGGTGCAGCAGATCAACGTCGACAGCTTCGTCGAAAGTCGACCGCGGTTGTGGGCGTTCGTCGGGTTGGGGATGTTCTACGGGTTCGCGGCGGGAGCGATAGCCGGCGCAGTCCTGCTCAAGCGGCGCGGCGTTCCCGTCTTTCCCATGATCGCGGTCGGCGTCGACGTGGTCGCAGCGGTGCTGCTGACCTATGGACAGACGCGGTTCCGAGCGAGCCTCGAGCCGCTGCTCGTGATCCTCACTTCGGTGGCGGTGGTCGCGCTCATCTCGCGAGAACCCTCATCGATTCCAGCGCCGTCCGATCCCACGTGAGCTTCGACGCGTAGTCGAGAGCGCCGGCATGGAGGCGGCGCCGGAGCAGGTCGTTGGAGATGATCCAATCGAGAGCGTCGACCATCGGGTCACCTGGCTCCGCGAGGAACCCGCTCCTGCCATCGAGCACTGCGTCGACGTGACCCGAGATCGGGCTCGCCACTGCAGGCGTTCCGCACGCAGCGGCCTCGGTGAGGGTGAGCCCCCATCCCTCGTAGGCGGACGCCGAGGCGACCACCCACGCCCGCTGGTACAGCTCGACCAGTTCGGCGTCGCCGATCCTTCCTGGTATCGACAGCCATCCGGTCGCGCCGTGCGCTGAGGCGAGCGCCTCGAGGGCTTGTCGTTCGGAACCTTCTCCCGCTATGACAGCTTGCAACGACGGGTGGCGTTCACGCAGCTTCACGAGCACCTCGATGAGGCGATCGAATCGCTTGTAGGGCACCAGTCTTCCTACAGCCACGATGAGGGGGTCCCTGTCCCGCCGGCGCGCCGGGCGGAACCGCTCGTCAACGCCCGGTCGCACGACGGTCACCTGGGCGGCGTCCAGACCGAGGTTGGAGACGATCTGGTCGCGCGACGACTCGGACAGCGTGACTACCGGCGTGCGCCTGTAGCAGCCGGGCGCGAGACGGCTCTCGATCGTCCTCCCCAACGCCGCCAGCGGTGCCGGCATCACGAGATCCCACATGCGGTCGTGCACGTGGTGGAGGAAAACCATTCGCCGCTCGCCCGCCCACAGCGGTGAGAAGAAGGGCATTCCGTTCCAGATCTCGACCGTGGCGTCGGGGCGTGCGCGCCGCCGGCGGGCGACTGCGCGGGCGGCGGCGACAGGGAAGATCGCGTACCGGCCGGCGGGGCGTTCGACCTTGTATCCCTCGACCGTCGCGGACCTCGGCTCGCCGGGCGACCGTGAAGCGGTGATCGTGACGTCCACCCCGGCCGCGGCCCAGCGCTCGGCGACCCGAGACGCGTGGACTTCCGAACCGCCGGCCTCTGGGTGATCGAGGTCTCTCCACGCCAGCATCTCGATGCTGCGGATCCCTGCGTGCTTCGCTAGATCGTCGACACTCGCGTACGGGTCGTCGACCACGCCGAGCGGTTCGGCGTCGAGCTCGCCGTCGTCACCCGAGCGCAGGCGGGCGTCGAGCCAGTCCTTCGTCACGATCGTCCCGCCACGCTCGGCACGGGAGATCCCGGTGCGCCGTCGCGGGCAAGAGCCGTTACAGGAGCGGCGGGCTGTACGGGACGGAAGCGGAGCTTGGCGCGGAGTACGGGTCGTTCGACGAGGAGGTAACTGGCGGCAGCGCTCAACGTCGCCAACCCTCCAGCGAACGCGACCAGGTCGACGAGAGGGATCGTGAACAGCTTGTCGCCGGTCCAGCGCAGGAACAGCTCGATCCACGCCTCGTGCCACAGGTAGATCCCATAGGAAACGACTCCGATCAGCGCGAGCGGCTTGAAGGCGAGCAGGCGCCGGACGAAGCCGGAGTCCTGCCGGCCCACCACGGCGGGCAGGACGATGAAGAAGGCGAACAGACCGTAGAGCGTCTGGCGGAGGAGGCTCACACCGACGGGCGAGTTGGTGATCGGCGTCAAGGGCAGTCCGATGTTCGACACTCCAATGAACGCCGCTGCCGCCAGGCCCCAGCTGACCCACGGGAGCGAGGGGTGCCAGAGAAGACGCGGCCGGCGCCCGGTCGCCTGCGACCATGCGCTGAACACCGCGAGCAGCATGCCGAGCGCGAACAGATCGGCGTAGCCGGGGAGCCAGTTCGGCATCGTCAACGCGAGCGTCCCGTGAGCCTGCAGGACGACGGCCCGGTAGATCACGCTCAGCGCGAAAAGCCCGGCGAGACCGGCGAGCTCCACCCTCATCTGGGAGCCGGGGTCGCGGCGCTTACGGCCGATCAGGAGTGCCCACAACGGCAGTGCGAGGTAGAAGGACATCTCGGTGCACAAGGACCACGCTTGGGTGATGCCGCTCACCGCGTACGCCGGCGAGTAGATCTGGGCGAAGCCGAGATACACGGCCAGCGCGCCCACGCCGCGATGTACCTGGTCGGCATGCAGGACGTAGCTGACGACGATGAAAGCGAGCCAGTAAGCGGGGATGATCCTTTTCAACCTTCGGACCCAGAATGCGCCGATCGCGGGGCTGTCCCTGTGGTCGAAATGGCTGACGGCGAACTGCCGGTACAGAAGGAATCCGGATATCACGAAGAACACCGAGACGCCGATTTCGAGCCGGGACGTGTAGTCGCCGATGCCGCTGCGGCCCGTGTAGCCGGACACGAAGGTGGTGTGCACACCGAGGACGGTGAGCGCTGCGATCGCTCGGAGGCCGTCGAAGCACGGGAATCGGGTTGTCTTGCTCGGCTTGGCGAGGGTTATCGGAGCGCTCCCGGGTCCATCTGGCTCATGGCTGGGCGAAGGCCGAGGTTACCGAACTACCGGTCTTGCCGTCGCCCTGCGACCGGGGAGCTTCACCACCTCTATCGCGTTCGGGAGCTGCTCTTTGATCTCCGGATCGTGTGTGACGACCAGCACCTGGCGGAACCTGGCGCGAAGCCGCTCCAGGGCCAAGAGCATGCGGGCCTTGCGGTCCTCGTCGAGCGGCCCGAAGACCTCGTCGAGCACCAGCAGCCCGACCGACCCGCCCGACTGGAAGTGGATGTGCTCGCTGATCGCGACCCGCAAGGCCAGATTTGCCAGGTCTATCTCCGACCCGGAAAAACGATCCAGTCCGAAGACCCTCCCGCCGTCGCTGATCTGCAGTTCGTACGTATCAGGATCGACGAGCAGCTCGTCGTATTCGCGGTCTGTCAGCTCTGCGAAGAGCTCAGCTGCGTGAGTCGACAGCCGCGGCCCTACGGACGCCACGACGGTGTTGCGGAACTCCGACAGCAGATCTGCCACCCGGGCGGTGTGGCGGGCGTCCGACTCGAGCCTCGACAGCTTGGCGTGCTGCTCGCGGGCCTCCTCCAGTCGCTTGGCGGCTCCGGCCGCCCGTTCGGATTCGCGAGCCGCGACCAGGGCGGACTCCGCGGCCGCTTTGGACGCCATCCGCCGGGCGGCCGCCACGGTCTCCTGCGTTTCTTTAGCCGCTCGCAGTGCGTCGGAATCGAATCCCAGAGCGCGCACCTTTTCGCGTAGGGCCATGACCTCCTGGGTGGCGATCTCCAACCTCTCCGACGTCGACGCGATCGACGCCTCCAGGGCAGGCCGGCGTGCGAGCATGCCCTGCAGCCGTTCGGCCTTGGCGCCGGCGGCTCGCTTGGCGTCCAGGAGCGAGCGCAGTGCCGTCGTCTCTGCCTCGAGGGTTCCGAGGGGGCGAGCGCTGCCACCCCAGCGCGGGCACTCGGACACCAGCTTCTCCCACGCGCCGGCCAAGGAACTCTCCGCATCCGCGCGCCGCGCGGCGAGTCGTTCCCAGTCCGCCCGCGCCTTGGTCATCTCGTGTGCCGTCTTCTCGTAGCCGGCGAGATCCCGCGCCGCTCGGCCGGCGATGCCGGTGGCCGATTCCGAGCTCGCCACCGCCTCGCGGTGGCGCTGCTGCGCTGCAGCCAACTCGGACGCGCGGTGGGCCTGGACGGTTTCGAACGCGTCGCCGAGCGCCTGGCCGCACACCGGGCAGTCAGCCTCCGCGGACAGTCCCGTGGACCGCTCCACCGTCTGGCGCGCGCGCTCCAACTCCGATGCGGCCGAATCTGCAAGGGCCGTAGCGCGGGCGGCATCCTCGCGCGCTTGGGAGCAGCGGGCGCGGGCCACCTCGAGACGCTCGAGATCCGGTACCGGGGGCTCAGGGGGAAGCTGGAGCGCGCCGAGCGCGCCGGCAGCGTTGAGGACCGCTTCCAGCAGGCGAAGTTCGAGTTCTGACTCCGCCCACCCGTCAGCCAGCAGCGCCAGCTCGACCAACTCCTGTGCCGCGCCGTCCAGCAGCTGCAGCTCTGCCCGCTGTTCGCCGAGCGCCGCCGTCGCGCTGTCCAGTTCGTGGCGGGCGGCCTTGCCCTCGAGCACCAACGCCTCATGCTCCTGCCGGCGCAGGTCTTGCTCCGCTACGACGCCGGCTGCTGCTTCCAGTGCGGCGTCTGCTGCTTCAGCAGCCGCTCCGTCGTCGGCCGCGACCACCGCCGCAGCAGCTGCCCTGGCTTCTGCGTCGGACACCTCTACTTCGAGGGCGGGCACGTCGGCGAGCATTCCCCGGAGGCGGTTGTGGTCGGCGGACAACTGCCGGGCGTCGCGGCGGGCGGCGTCGCGCGCGGTGTCCAGCGGGGTCACGCCGAGAAGCTGGAGCACCAGCTTGCGGCGGTCCGCCGGCGCCTGGTTGGAGAACGCCGCCAGCTGCTTCTGCTCCGCGAACACCGATGCCCTGAACGCGGCGTCGTCCATGCCGAGCACCGATTCGACATAGCGCTCGGCATCCCGGATACCGGTCGACATGAGAAGGCCGTCGCAGTGCATCTCGACGCTGACGGTCGAGTTGATGCCCTTCAGCGTGCGTCGCGCGAGGTAGAGGTGCCCCTCGTGCTCGAACTCCACCTCCGTGACGCAGTCCCCGCCGACCCCTGAGGAGCGAACCTGCTCTTTGTTGGTGCGGGACTTCCCCCACAGCGTGAACAGGATCGCTTCCAGCAACGCCGACTTGCCCGCCCCGTTCGGCCCGTAGATGCCGACGAGCCCGGGCGGGATCTCGAGGTCGAGCTCGTCCTCGTAGACCCGGAAGTTCCGCAGGTATATCCGGGTGAGCAGCAACGCCGGTCAGCTCCCCCCGGCGGCGACGATCGCCCCATCCAGGTAGTCGTGACCGAGGTCGCGCACCCGCTTGCGGTCGAGGCCGGTCAGGTCCTGACCCTCGAGGTAGCCGTCCCACTGGGCTCCGAGCGTCGTCACGGTGGGCAGCTCGGCATGCATGGTCGTAGCCACGAACTGCGGTTCCAGCCTCAGCGCCAATGCAGCCGCGGCGGCGTCGCGGATCTCCTGCATGTCGAGCATGCGGTACACGTCGGGGTCGATCCCGTCTATGTACAGCCGGGCGACCGCACCGACTGGGACCTCGGACGCGCGGGCGAGCACCCGCTCCTGCAGCTCGCGCGGAGAGAGACCGAGCGCGTACACGGTCTCGAGGGTTACGAGAGGCCGGCATCCCTCGAGCGGCACGTGGCGGCACTCGCCGCTGTCGGTGTCGAGCACGACGATTCCCTTGGCGGTGCCGGGATCGTCGGCGAAAGTGAAGGTGTCGGTGGAGCCGGCATACCACATACCGTCCGCAACACGTGCGAAGGAGTGGTAGTGACCGAGGAGCACGAGGTCGGAGCGGAGGCGTCCGGCGTCGACCTCGATCTCGTTGATGTCCGCATGCTGCGGCTGGAGCTGGACCAGCCTCGGGTGGGTCAGGAGCAGGTTGGTCCGGCCGGGATCGCGCCGGCGGGCTGCCTCGTCGAGAGCCTCGAGAGCCGCCTCGACGGTCATCATCTGGGGGACGGCGTGGATGACCAGCCCGGCGACCTCGAAGCGCTCGTAGGCGAGGCGGTGGGCGAAGTGCATCTCTGGGAACGTGTCGGCCAGCGCGGAGTAGGGGCTGCCCGTGCCCGGCAGGCGCGGGGTGTCGTGGTTGCCGCTTATGACGGCTGCCTTGAGGCCGTGCTCGCGGATCTTGGCCATGCCGCGCTGCGCCACCCGGAACGCTCGGTAAGTCGGTCGCGGGTGGTCGAACACGTCGCCCAACCAGACCACGAGATCCGGCTCCTGGGCCAGGGCGAGGTCCACGGCGGCCTCAAAGGACTGCTCGAAATCGACCTCCCGCTGGTTGACCCCGCCAGCCGTGGTGATGGGTAGGTAGGAGCGCCCGAGGTGCGCGTCCCCTATCGCCGCAACACGCATGCCCCCAGCAAACCAGAGTGGTAGGACGAATACCAAGCATGTCATTTGCTCCTCGTAGTGTGGTCGTGTGCGAAACGAGCCCGCCCGTGCCGGGCGCTCGGCGCTGGAGTGCTACCGGACCGAGGTCCGGGAGCGCCGGCGAGCGTTCACGCGCTGTGCTGCCGCAACATTTGCGTCGGCGGGCCTCGGCTGGCTGGCGCTTCGTCTCGGGGGCGACGCCGGCAACGCGGCGTTTGCCGGCGCCATCGTGCTGCTGGTTTCCGCCCTGTGGATGCGGCCCAGCCCCGACCCCGAGCGGTGGTTGCGGGGCGCGGCCGGCGAGGTGGCCACCGCCCGGATGCTGGAATGCCTGCCCGACCGCAAGTGGGTGGTCCTCCACGATCTTGCGGTGCCGGGGAGCAGGTCCAACGTCGATCACCTGGTGATCGGCCCGACGGGAGTGTGGGTCGTCGACTCCAAGACCAAGCGGGGGCGGGCTCGCCGGGGACTCGGCGGCGTGAGGTTCGGGGATCACCGTCTCGACACCGGGCCGGTTCGCTTCGAGGCGTCGGTGGTCGAGGAACGGCTTGGTGTGAGGGTCCGGGCTGTCGTGGCGGTTCACGGCGCGGGGTTGCCGCGGCGCGGCGTGAGAAGCGGGGGAGTGCGGGTGGTCCCGGCCGGCAGCCTGGTCGGCCTTCTCACGCGGCCTGGCTGGCCGCCGTGGCGGCGCAGGTGCAGGCGTTCCGAGGTGCGCCGGCTGGCCCGCTTGGCGGAGTCGCAGCTCGCACCGGCAAGATGTAGCAGTCCATACGGGGGGTGGTACCGGTCGAAGCGAGATCCGAGGGAACCGAGCCGGCAGGTGGACGGGAGGCGGTAGGCGCCGGAGGGATGGTGCCGGCAGCCACGGTGGTGCCCCTGAGGGAAGAGCGTGACGGGCTGGAGGTTCTCCTGCTCCGGAGGAATTCTCGTGGCGCGTTCGGCGGGATGTGGGTATTCCCCGGTGGCAAGGTCGACCAAGCGGACTCCGTGCAGCCAGCGGGAGATCCCCCAGGCGAGGGCGATCTCGGCACGGGTAGCCCGGCCGAGATCGCCGCTGCGCGCCGGGCGGCGGTGCGCGAAGCCAAGGAGGAGGCCGACCTCGACCTGGACGAGTCGTCGCTCGTCACTCACTCGTTCTGGTTGCCTCCGCCGGAGGCTCCGCGGAGGTTCGCCACGTGGTTCTTCCTCGCGCCGGCGGGCGGCGAGATCGTCGTGGACCAGGGGGAGATCCATGAGCACCGGTGGCTGGCGCCGGTGGAGGCGATGGCCGCCCGTGACAGCGGGGAGATCGAGCTGGCGCCGCCGACCTTCATGACGCTGTGGTGGCTCAGCACCAAGAAGACGGTCGCCGAGGCGATCTCGGAAGCGGCGGCGCGCGAGCCGGAGCGGTTCCAGACGAGGGTGGCGCTGGACGGGTCCGGGCGCCTGGCGGCGACGATGTGGGCCGGTGACGCCGGCTACGCCGACGGGGACCTGGAGCGGCCCGGGCCGAGGCGCCGGATGTGGATGACGGCCGGCGGCTGGCGGGTCGAGGTGGACGGCTAGTCAGTCCACAAGTGCCGAGGTGTTCGCGGCGGCCGACGGTCTGGGCGCGGGAGGCGCCGGCGTCGAGCGTGCGAGGTCCGAGTAGAGGTCGACCAGAGCCGGCACCGCGAAGGGGGCGTGGAGGTTGACGAGCAGGCACTCACCCGGCATGAGCGTCTGGATCTCCGCGCTTTGAGCGCTGATGTCCTGCTTCGCGGAGGAACGCAGCATGTTGCGATCCTTCTCGTCTGCGAGCCCGAGGATGAAGAAGGTGTTGAACTGGCTCAGCAACTCGTCATCGAGCAGCTTCGGCTGCTGGGTGACCGCGCAGAGCCCGACATTGAACTTGCGTCCCTCGCGTGCGACGCGCGGGAAGACGTTCGATTCCCTGTCGCCCCGGGCGCCGAGCACCCTCTGCGCCTCCTCCAACGCGATCGACACCACCGGCATTCGCTGGTGCCGGTCGGCGTCGTCGAGGTACGCGGCCTGCCACGTCTCGAGGACGCGGCGGGCGAGAAACGACGCCACCAGCACCTCTTCCGTCGACCCCAACCCGCTCACGTCGACGAGCACGACCTTGCCTGAAAGCAGGTCGTCGATTATCCGACCGCCGGCGGACAGCCCGGGGTCGGTTGCCACACAGCGGAGATCCACGATCCGCCGGGCCCGGCGGTGCACAACCTGGAGCGTGTTCAGCGCGACGCGCGATGAGATCTCCACGTCGCGAAAGCCCGTGAGATCCTCGACGGCAGCGAAATCTGCCAGCCACGCCAGGCCCGCCGTCCCGTAGTGTCGCTCGAGCTCGTACAGAGCCTCCTCCTGCGGGCGGCTCCAGTCGTAGGCAGTGCGCAGATCGTCGACGGTGAGCTCGGCGAGGCTGATCTTCAACGCGGAAGTGCCTGGAAGCGAGCGGTTGGCATATACGCGAAGTGACTCCGACGCCCAGGGGTGCCGGGTCAAAGCCGTGCGGTACTCGCCGTGGGGATCGACCAGCAGCAGCGAGTAGCGGCCGTTGGCACGCATCACTCCCGCGGCCAGAACCTGCATGAGGTTGGACTTGCCCATGCCGGTGGTGGCGAAGACCCCGATGTGGGTCGCGAGCGAGGAGCCCGGGATCCCCACCGTGAAGTCGACGACGGCTTCTCCGCTGCGCAGGCGCCCGATCGGAAGATCGCCCATCCTCTCGGACAGGAAAGCGAAGTCCTCGGCTTCGGGCGCCACGACGGCGGAGAACTGGGTCGGCAGGCTCTTGGGTTTGCGAAAGGTCTCGCGCGGCCCCGATCCCGACTCCGGGGGGGCGAGGTATCCGAGGCAGCGGCAGTCGGCGATCCGGTACGTGCGCCGGTCCTGCTCGTGCAGCGGGTGAATCCCGGCTTCGCCGCGCTCGTCGTCGGCGAGCAGCGTGCCGGCGACCCGCTCGGCCCAGCCCGGTTCGCGGTGCTCGGATCCGTACGTGACGTCGACGACCCGGAAGAGGTAGCGGCGGTCGGTTACCGGGTCGACACCCACGAGGAGCTCGCCTATGAAGAGATCCTCGTCGGGCGCCGCCCGGAAGGTTCCTTCCAGCACGTTCCGCCCGTACAGCCTGCCTCTGACCCGCCGCGCCGTCGCCGCGAAACCCATCATCACGCCCTTTCCATCAATCGGTGCCGGTCCGCGAACGCCCGCTCTCTCACGTCCCAGGGCACTCCCGCCGAATCGAGCACGTCCTCGATCGACGCCCACACCTCCTCGCGGACGTGGGAGGGGCAGGCGGCGAGCCTGTCGGCCACGCTGAGCGGGTAGGGATAGCCAGGGAAGGCGGCATCGTCGCACAACGCCGAGATCGTGGCGAGCAGGTCTTCGACTTCCGCCCGCCCAAGCGAGCCCGGCAGGTCGACGCGAAAAGAGAACCGCGCGTCGGGATCGAGCCTGGCCACCACCACCTGAATCCCGGCTCCGACATCGGGACGGGTACGCGCAACCGGAGCCCACCAGCACGAGCGTGGGCCGAGCTCGTCGGCGGCGAGCCGTTCGAGCCGCCCCAGCAGTGGAGCGCCGCCCCATGTGAGCGAGGTGTGTTTCGTGATACCGGCGACGACGACCCCGCGGCTCGCGGCCGTGGAAAGGAGTTGCTCGAGCCAAGCCGAGGAGATGCGCCAGTCGGGCTGCAGATCCCCGTCGACGAGCACGACACCCCCTGGGAGCGTGTCCTGCACGCACGACGCGACCGCCTGCCACTCCAGCCAGTCGCGCAGGAGATTCACATCGACCGGTGACTCGGGTGAGACGGGGGCGTCCGATCCTGCCAGCGCACGCTTCTCCTCTCCCATTCCGAAAAGACAGACGCGCAGCGTGCCCTCGTCCTCCACGGTGCAACGCCCCGCCTGCCAGCGGACACGGGAAGCTCGCGCGGCGTACACCTGGACGCACCGGGCGTCCGCGACGAGTGCCTGGCCCCCGTCGACCGCCCAGACGTCGGGAGGTTCCCCTCGGCGCTCGAGCGTGTTCAGGCGAATGTCGGGCTCGAACTCGAGGTCGCTTCGACCCGGCTCGCGCAGCTGCGGACCTTCGCCACCCAGGATCTCCGCCAGGCGGGTGCCGGTTGCCACAAGGGTTGTATCGGAGTGCGCCGCTTCGAACATCGGGGAAGAATGTTCTCATGCCCAGGGCCATATGGAGCGGATCGGTCAGCTTCGGTCTGGTCAACGTGCCGGTGAAGCTGACCACAGCGACCTCGCCGAAGGACGTGCGGTTCCACCAGCTGCACGACGAGGACGGCGGTCGCATCAACCAGAAGCGGGTCTGCTCCATCGACGGCGAGGAAGTCGACTACAGCCACATCGTCAAGGGGTACGACCTGGGCGGGGGGCGCTACGTCACGGTCACGCCCGAAGAGCTCGCGGGCCTCGATGTCGCGGCGACCCGCACGATCGACATCGAGGAATTCGTCGATCTCGCCGAGATCGATCCCGTCTACTTCGAGCACAGCTATTACCTGGTTCCTGACGGCCGGGCCGAGAAACCGTACGCCCTCCTGGTCGAGACCATGTCACGCACGGGCAAGGTGGCCATCGGCCGCTTCGTGCTTCGCACCAAGCAGTACCTCGCGACCATGCGCGCACGCGACGGGGTGCTGATCCTGTCGACCATGCTCTTCGCCGACGAGGTGGTCGATCCTGCGGACCTCGACGTGCCGAGCGCGGCCGACATGCAACCGACCGACAGGGAGCTGAAGATGGCGGAGCAGCTGGTGGAGTCGTTGTCGGCTCCGTTCGATCCGGCCAAGTATCGCGACGACTATCGCGAGAAGGTTCTCGCGCTCATCGACGCGAAAGCCGAGGGTGAGGAGATCGTGGCTCCCGAAACCCCGGCGGCTCCTGCCCCCGTCGTCGATCTGATGGCCGCGCTCGAGGAGAGCCTCGCGAGAGCGAAGAAGCGGTCGGCCTGAGATCGTGGCGGCGGGACAGAAGCGGGTCGAGGTCCACGTAGGCAAGCGCACCCTCAGCCTGTCGAACCTGGACAAGGTGCTCTGGCCCGAGACCGGCTTCACGAAGGGGCAGCTGATCGATTACTACTCCCGAGTCGCGGAGGTGATGGTCCCGCACCTCACGCGCCGCCCTATAACCCTCAGAAGGTGGCCGAACGGCGTCGACGGGCAGTCTTTCTTCGAAAAGAACTGTCCGTCACATCACCCGGCATGGGTGGAGTCGGTCCAGATGGGCGACGTCCGCTACTGCACTCTCGACGAGCCGGCGGCGCTCGTGTGGGTCGCAAACCTCGCCGCCATCGAGTTGCACCCGAGCCTCGCCCGGGCGCCCGACCTCGAAGTCCCCACCGCGGTCGTGTTCGATCTCGACCCCGGAGCGCCCGCCGACATACTCACCTGCGCCAAGGTCGGGTTCATTCTCCGGTCGGCGCTCGAACGGCTCGGATTGGAGACGTGGCCCAAGACCTCTGGCAGCAAGGGCCTCCAGATATACGCACCCCTGAACTGCGGCGCCGGTTACGACCGCGTCAAACCCTTCGCGCAAGCGGTCGCCCAGCTTCTCGAACGCGACCACCCGGACCTCGTCGTCAGCAACATGGAGAAGTCGATACGCAAAGACAAGGTGCTCATCGACTGGAGCCAGAACACCGCGTCGAAGACGACGGTTTCCGTCTATTCGGTGAGGGCACTCGACCGGCCGAGCGTCTCGACACCGGTCACCTGGGACGAGCTCGATCACGCGCTCTCCTCGCGAGACGCCTCAATCCTGCGCTTCGGGCCACAGGAGGTGCTCGAACGGGTCGAACGGTTGGGGGACCTGCACGCACCCGTCCTGGAGCGTCGCCAGGAACTGCCCCTCTGAAGAGTCTGCGCCGCGAGCGGCGCGAGCCTCTTCAGAACTCGAGCGCGCTTAGGTCCGGGTACCACTTCGCGGCGCGGTTGGTTGCCTCCCGCCAACGGTCCCGGTAATTGGGCCGGCCGCTCGGCTCAACGGTCTGCGCGGGATTCCACGTGGCGGCGATGTCGTCCATCCCCTTCCAGGTGCCGACGGCGAGACCTGCGAGCAGCCCCGCCCCGAGCGTCGTCGCCTCCAGCTCACGTGAGACCTCCACCGGCCGGTCGCAAGCATCGGCCAGTGCCTGCACGAACACCTGGTTGGCGCTCATGCCACCGTCGACGCGCAGGCGCTCGACGCGCAGGCCGGCGTCCTGTTCCGCGGACTCCAGCAGGTCGGCGCCGGAATGGGCGATTCCTTCGAGCACGGCGCGCACGATCTCCGGCCTGCCGGAACCTCGTGTCAGCCCGAACAGCGCGCCTCTCGCCCCGAAATCCCATTGGGGGGTGCCGAATCCGAGCAGCGCCGGTACCGCCACCACCCCGCCGGTTTCCTCGCACTCGCCCGCCACGGCTTCGGACTCGGCGGGACTCGAGAGGAGACCCAGATCCTCCACCAACCAGTCGATGGCCGTTCCCGCCGCGAGCATGATCGCCTCGACACCCCACGTGATGCGCCCCTCCCGCTGCCAGGCGATTATCGGGAAACAGCCGCCTCCCCCGCGGGTCGAGAACCCCGGTCTCGAGTCGCCGGTGCACACATCGAGCATCGCTCCCGTGCCGAACGTCGCTTTGGCGAGGCCCGGTCCCGTGCAGCCCTGCCCCGCGAGGGACGCCTGCTGGTCCCCTATGAGCGAGCACAGCGGGGGGGCTCCGGGAAGCTCGCTGGCAACGCCGAGCTCGCCGCTGGAATCGACTATCCGAGGGAGAGAATCCGGCGGCAGCCCGAGCTTGTCGAGGAGGTCCTGGCGCCAGCCGAGGCCGTCACGGCTGTAGAGGCCCGTCACCCCCGCGTTGCTCGGGTCGGTGATGTGCAGCCGACCTCCGCTCACGTTCCACGCGATCCACGAGTCGACCGTACCGAGCTTCGCGTGCGCGCACCGGTCTGGGCCGGCCTGCTCGAGAAGCCAGGCGAACTTCGTCGCCGCCTCGCTCGGCGAGAAACGGACTCCCTGGGCCTGCAACTCCAGGCACATACCGACGGTCCGCAGGTCCTGCCAACCAAGACCGGGACCGAGCGGTTCGCCGGTGGTGGAATCCCACGCGATCGCCGACGACCGTTGAGCCGTGACGCCGACAGCGTCGACCGGACCACCCGCGTCCAGGGCCTGGTGCGCGACCTCCATCGCGGCGGAAGCCATGGCGGCGGGATCGAACTCCACCAGACCCGGCATCGGTACGTGCGGAGGAAGCGGGCGGCGGCGGACGTGCTCGACGGTCGCGTCGGGGCGCACGATCGCGGCGCGCACGCTGCTCGTTCCCACGTCGATGACGAGAATGCTCACGGTTCGGGCCACTCCTTGCGGATATCGCCGAACGGCGACGGAAGTCCCAGCTTGCCTGGGTTCAAGATGCCGTTCGGATCGAGTGCGGACTTGATCGAAGCGAGCACGTCGAAGCCGCCGCCGAGGTGGTCCGCCATGTATCCCGCACGGTTGATCCCGACACCGTGGTGGTGGGAGATGGCGCCGCCCCGCTCGGCGGTGGCACGCATGATCGCTCCGAACGCCTTGCGGTAGTAGGCCTCGCCGGCACCGTTCGTTGGGGACTCGGGCCGGCCGGCGAAGGTGAAGTAAAGGCACGCCCCGTCGGTGTAGGCGTGGGACTGGTGCGCCGAGGCGGTGATCGTCCCGTCGATCGCGCGCAGCGCTTCGGTAGCGGCCCGGTAGATGCCGGGAAGCGCAGCCCAGATCCCGGAGATCTCGACGGTCTCGACGATGATCCCAGCGCGCACGAGCGAGTCGAGCGACGGAAGCTCGTTGCGGTGCTCGAGCCAACGAGCTGCGATTCCGGCATCGAGCGTCCTCCCTTGACGGGCGCACTCCTCGTCGACGACCTTCATGACGCCATCGATTAGCGCGGGGTCGCCCTCGTCGATCACCACGAGAACCGCTTCCCCGTCGACCTCGAAGTTACGGCGCGACTCCGCAGCGTCGTAGAGCCGGAGCACGGCCGGCGTCGCGCCCCGCCGCATCACCAACCGGCAAGCCTCCAGCCCCTCTTCGAATGTCGGGAACCCGTACACGGACCGCCGTTCGGCCGGCGGCGCCGGGTGGACTCTCAGCTGTACCCCCGTGACGACGCCGAGAGTGCCCTCGCTGCCGACGAACAGCTGTGTGAGATCGGGACCTGTGGCCGCACGGGGTGCTTTGCCGCCGGTGTGGATCACGGTCCCGCCGGCGAGAACCACCTCGAGGCCGGCGACGATGTCCTCGATCTTGCCGTAGCGCGTCGAATACTGACCCGCGCCCCGGCACGCAACCCATCCACCGACAGTCGACAGCGCGATCGACTGCGGCCAGTGCCCGGCGGTCATCTCGTGGTTCGATCGCAGCTGGGCTTCGAATTCGTCGCCGAATGTTCCCGCCTTCGCCGTGACCAGAAGCGAGGTGTCGTCGACGTCGGTGATCCCGGTGAGCCCGGTGAGGTCGAGCGAGATCCCACCGAATACTGGGATGCTTCCTCCGCAGACGCCGCTCCTGCCGGCGAAGGGGACGACGGGGACGTTGGCGTCGTTGCACGCACGGAGCACAGCGGACACCTCGGTGGTGTCGGCAGGTCTCACGACAGCGGTGGGGATCGCGGGGTTGGTGCCTTCGAGGGCCCACACCACCGACAGCGGCCACCAATCCCGCCCGGCACGCACCCTGGCCTCGTCGCTGCTTTCGACGGAGCTGCACACGTCGCGGAGGCGCCGGATGAGCTCGTCGGCCGGGGTGGCTGCGGCGGTCGAGCCGGAGAACCTCGAAGGCCGGCCCGCCGCGTCCGCTCCGAGCTCGGCCGGCACGTCACGACCGGTCATCTCGAAGCTAGCTCCTGAAAGGCTCTGCGGTCCGACTCGATCCCGGCTTCGAACGCTGCAAGCTGACGCGCCGTCTCGCCACCGTCCCACCCGAGCTCGGCGGCGAGCAGCTGCGCGACGGACGACGCCGCGGATGCCGCCGCCTCCCTGTCGAGGATGCGTGCCCTGGTCCTGCGCGACAGGACGTCGTCGAGCGTGAAGGCCATTTCGTGACGGGCCGCGAACACGGCCTCAGCCTTGAGATACGGCAGCGAGTCCGAGATCGGGTCGGCAAGGCCAGGTAGCTCCCGGCACAGGCGGGCGATCTCGGCCGCCTCGCTCCCGTAACGGCCACTGAGGTGTTGCGATACCGGGTCCCCGGAGTCCCGCCCCGAGCTTGGCGCCGACACCGGCGCGCCGGCGAGGCTCAGGCGAGCAGTGCTCGAACGGCGACGCGCGCCCTTGGCATCGGGGAGGACACGGAGTGCGGCGCCGACGGTGTCGGCGGCCATCAGGCGATACGTCGTGAGCTTCCCTCCGGTCACGGTGACGAGGCCGTTGGGCGAGGTCGTGACGGAGTGGCGGCGCGAAAGGTCCGCCGTCCTGGAGTTGCGGGCGTCGCTGACGAGCGGGCGCAACCCGGCCCAGCTGCCGGTGACGTCCGCCGGCGTCAACCCGGCCGAAGTCCAGCGGTTCACGGCGCGCAGGACGTACTCGACGTCACCGGCATCGCATTGGGGATCGTCGAGGGGGCCGTCGTAGTCGGTGTCGGTGGTGCCGATGTACGTGAAGCGGCGCGAACCGTCGGGCCCTTCGGCCTCATCGGCGGCCCACGGCACGACGAAGACCGATCGCCGGTCCCCCGGCACCGCGAGCACGGCGGCGAAGTCGCACGGGAGCTTCGAGGCAGGGACGGTCAGGTGGATACCTTTCGCGGGCCGGATGGCCACCGGGCTGCCGGCCGCGTGCCCGTCGAGGGTCGCCACCTTCTCCGACCAGACACCGCCGGCGTTGACCACCACGCCCGCCTGGATCCGGGTGCCGTCGGCGAGGACGGCGCCCGCCACACGGCCACGCTCCTGCACGATCTCCGCAACAGGCGAGTAGTTGGCGAGCACCGCGCCGTGTTCCGCTGCGGTGCGCGCAATCGCGAGGGTGAGGCGAGCGTCATCGGCCTGGGCGTCCCAGTAGAGGAAGGACGCGACCAGCTGGTCGGTCCTAATTGACGGAAAATGGCGGAGCGCCTCGCTGGCGTCCAAGCGTCGGTGGCGCTTGCCTATACGGATACCGCCCGTGAGGTCGTAGGTCCACAGCGCGACCGAATACGCCTTCGCCACGCTCTTTGACACCACTCCGTCCTTGCCGAAGAGAGGCACGAGGAAGGGGAGAGGGTGCACCAGGTGCGGCGCGTTCGTGAGGAGTCGTTGGCGCTCGTGCAGAGCCTCGTACACCAACCGGTAGTCGTGCTGTTGGAGGTAACGCAGGCCTCCGTGCACCATCTTCGAAGACTTCGAAGATGTCCCCGAGGCGAAATCCCGCGCCTCCACCAGCGCGGTGCGCAGCCCGCGCGCAGCGGCATCGAGAGCGGTCCCGCAGCCCGTGATCCCTCCGCCGATCACGAGCACATCGAACCTCTCTGCGGCTAGGCGCTCCAAGGAGCGCCGGCGGTCGAACGGCACGGTCACGGCGCAACCCTAGAGCCTGCGGTCTGCGGCGGCCGAGGCTGTGGTCTGCGGCGGCCGAGCCTGCAACCTCGAATCCTGCGACACTCGGACGCCACCTGGCAGGATCTGCGCCCGTGCTTCCCGTCCCGCGCCGGTGGTCGGACATCTCGCCCGCGTGGATGACCGCAGCGCTGTCCGGGCGCCATCCCGGGGTCGTCGTGTCCGCAGTCACGGTCGAGGACGCCGTCGACGGCACGAACAGCAGGGCGCGCCTCCGCCTCTCGTACGGAACCGGATCGTCGCACGAAGGACCACCCTCGGTGTTCGTCAAGCGGGAAGGTCCCCTCATGCACAGGCTCGCTCTCGCCGCCCTTGGCGCGCTCACCGCCGAAGCACGGTTGGCACTGTCGGGAGCTCTGCTACCCATCGAGCATCCGCTGACCTACGACGCGGGCATCGACCTGGCACGGCTGGCGGCGATCGTCGTGATGGACGACGTCACCTCGCTCGGCGCGCGGCCGAACCAGGCCACCACGGCTCTCACCGTCGACGAGGTGCGCGACGGGCTCGCCGGTCTGGCATCTCTACACGGCGCCTTCTGGGAGAGCCCGCTACCCCCCGGCCTACAGTTCCTACGTCCCTGGCGTCTCGGCAAACGGTGGGCGCCCGTGTCCGCTGCGAGCCTCGCCCGGGGCATCAGGCGGTTGAAAGACGGGGCACCGCGACTCAACCTCCCGCGGTCCGTCGACGCTATCCGCCTAGAACGTCAGTTCCGGCGCAGCGCCTCCCTCGCCGCAACTGGTCCCCAGACCGTGCTGCACGGCGACCCGCACCCCGGAAACACGTACGCGCTGCCCGGATATCGAACCGGTTTCTACGACTGGCAGCTCGTGCGCACCGGCAACTGGTCGCACGACGTCGGCTATTTCATGGTCAGCAGCCTCTCGATCGAGGACCGGCGCGCGCACGAACGAGACCTGCTTGCGGGTTACCTCGAGCTATTGGCCGGCGCCGGCGTCGAGCCACCCGGTGCCGGTCCTGCGTGGGATCGCTACCGGTCGACGCCGGCGTTCGGCCTGGGTACGTGGATGCACACGATCTCGGCGGGCAGCTTCCAGCCTGTTGACGTCTGCGTGTCGACCATCGAGCGTTTCTCGGCGGCCTACGCGGACCTCGACACCGCCCGCTCCGCGGTCGCCGGCGGCTAGGGCTGCCGGCTTCGCCGTCGCGGAGGAGTCCGGTCGTGCAGCGATGCCAGCGGGTCGTGCAGCGATGCCAGCGGGTCGTGCAGCGATGCCTGCGGGTCGTGCAGCGATGCCAGCGGGTCGTGGAGGCGTCGGCGACCGGGTAGGCGGCCTACCTCCGTGAACCACTCCCTTCCCATCGCTAGCCGGAACACCGGCCCGGGGAGGCGCAGCAGCCATGCGATGGTCCTGTCCTCGCGATCGGCACTCGCCTGGCTGGCATGGGCCGCGATGGCTGCTCTCTTGCGGTCCGTGTACGGGCGCACGTCGACAGCATGCGTGATGGTCGACGGGTCGGCGTACCTGCTGTCGAAGCGGGAGGGTTCGAATTCCGACGATCTCGGCCGGAACCAGGTCACGGCCTTGAGAGCCCGTTGAAGCGCTCGCCGGTCAACCGTCGCTTCGAGCAGCACAGGGACCGAGGCCAACGACGACGCGATCCTGCCCACCCGGTGTACCTGCACGTGATCGGGGTGACCGTACCCGCCGGCGGGGTCATAGCTGACGAGCACGCTCGCCTGCTCTTCGAACAACAATGCCGCGAGGCGGTGCGCGGGCACCTCCGGAGGAAGGTGGCAGAAGCCGTCGACGGGCGCGTCGGTGCCGTCCATCCCGGAGTCCGCATAGCCGAGGATCTCGAGTCGTGCGCATCCCAGCAACCTCGCGGATTCCTCGAGTTCCAAAGCGCGAGCCGACGCGAGCCGACCGCCGGCGGTGAACTCTTGGGAGGCGAGTCCCGCCTCACCGCAAGTTGCCACGGCGAGCACGACCCGGTGTCCCTCGGCGGCAAGACGGGCCATGGTCCCTCCGGTGAGCAGAGCCTCGTCGTCAGGATGGGCGTGGAAGAAGACGATGGTGAAGGTCACCCGATCAGGGCGAGCTTGCGCCGCGGGTCCTCGCTGGCTCCGGCGACAGCGCGTGCGCGGTCGTACAACGCTTCTGTCGCGTCGAGGATGCCCGGCCACGAGACGGGCGGCGGGACAGCACGAGCATGGGTGCGCATGCATCCACGCAAGGACTCCGAACCAGCCAACCTGACGATGCTGTCCACCATCTCCGCGTCGCCGCAGGACAGCAGGCCGTCGGTTGCGTCGACGATGAACTCGGACACGCCGGAACCGCGGTGAGCGACCACGGGAAGCCCGGCGCAACGGGCCTCCAGGGCGGCGATGCCGAAGGACTCGAGTGTCGCAGGGGCGATGTAGAAGTCCACGCCGGCGTACATGTCCCTCAGCTCGGTGTGGGTCGCAGGCCCACGCAAGCTAACCCAATCGGCCATGCCGGTCGTCTCGACGTAACGCTCCAAAGGCCGGCGCAGCGGCCCGTCTCCCACGAGAATCGCCTCGAGGCGTATGTCTGCAGGCAGCCGCGCTCTCGCCTCGCGGAGCATGCGGAGCAGCGGCCCCGGTCTCTTGCGCACCGCGAGCCGGCCGACAGTCGCGACCACGACTCGATCGGGCGAGCGGGGCAGATCCTGCACCTTCCATTCCGCCGCATCGACCCCGTTGGGGAGGATGGTCACCGGCGTTCGGCCTCCGAGGATACGCCTGAGCGGTTCCGCGGCCGGTGAGCTGACGGCCGACCAGGCGACGCGCCACTCGCCCCATCGAGCCAGACGATCTGCGGCCTGGAACAGCGGAGTCGCGCCCGCCCACAGAGAGTGGACTGTGACCACGGTCGGGAGGCGGGCCGCGGAGGCTCGTGACGCGGTGACGAACGCGAGCGGGGAGAAGCTCGACGCGTGGACGTGCACTACATCGAAACCACCTCGAAGAACTGCCTTGCAGCCGACGACGGACCACTCGTAGCGCATCCGGGTCGGGGAGGCGCCCCGGGCCGGTCGCACGACTTGGATGCCGTCCGCGGCACGCGAACCGTCTCCAGGTGCCGATGTGACCACGACGACGTCGTGCCCGGCGTCTCGCTGGCGGATCGCCAGCTCGTGGACCTGGCGCTCGATCCCCCCGAGGCGAGGTAGATAACAGTCGCTCACGTGAGCGACTTTCACCGCCGCGCCCCGAGGCGTCGCCTATGTTCCATCTAGCGACACATTACCTGTACGACCCATGCGCCACATGATCGTTCACCTGCTCGACCAGGCCCGTTCGAGGGAGCACAGTGCTCCATGATTGGGTCGTCGTCGCCCTGGGGCTGGGCGCGGCGTTCGCCTTCGCTCTATCGAGCTCGCTGAAGCATGTAAGCGCCGGGCACCAGCCGGACGCGCAGAGCATGCATCTGGGGAAGCTGCGGCGATTCGTGGGGTCGATGCTCTCGCACCCGTTGTGGCTCGGTGGTATCGGTTGTGACGTCGTCGGGCTGACGCTGCAGGTCTTCGCGCTGCACATCGGCGCGCTCACCGTGGTCCAGCCTCTGCTGGTGAGCGGGCTCCTGTTCGCCCTCGTGCTCCGCCAATTCCACGAGCACCACCAAATCAGCGGGCGGCAGATGGCCTGGGCGACGGTTCTGTGCGCGGCACTGGCGGGCTTCGTCGTGCTCGCGGCTTCGGGGAACAATGCGCACCGCCACGAGTCGGCCGACCACTGGCCGGCGGCGGTGGTCGGCGCCTGCGGGATCGTCCTGGCCGGGGTGTGCGTCGAGTTGGGTCGCCGCCAGCGGCGCGGCGGCAGGTCGGCGGCTCTGCTCGGCATAGCGGTCGGGACGATCTACGCGGCTCTTGCAGCGCTCCTGAAGGCAGTCACCGACATAGTGGCCCGGTCGCCGCTCGACGTGTTCACCAGCTGGCAGCTGTACGTCGTCTTGATCGTCGGTGCACTGGGACTGCTGTTGAACCAGCTTGCGTTCCAGGCGGGCCCGATCACCGCCAGCCTGCCCGCCGTGGCCACCGTGGACCCCCTTCTGAGCGTCGTCGTCGGAGTGGTGGTCTACGACGAGCACATTCGCAGCGGTCCCGGTGGCGGGGTCGTCCTTGCCCTGCTCGTCATACTGCTGGGCGCAGCGGTCATCCAGGTCGCCAGGACCCCTGGTGTCGCGCAAGAAGCCGCCGGCAGCTCGGGTAGCGCTGGCGATCTCGGGTAGCGCGTGGCGGTCGCTAGCAGCGTCCACTTGTCAACAAGGATTGTTATCTACTAACCTTTGTCATATGCGTTCCCCGGCGGAGATGGTCTTCCTTTTCAGGGAACGGGGTCTCAAGGTGACCCCGCAACGCGAGTGCATCTTCGACGTGCTCTGGGGGGCGGAAGCCCACCCCAGCGCTGAAGCGGTCTACGTCGAGGCGCGTACCCGGATGCCGACGATGTCGTTGAAGACGGTGTATCAGACGCTCAACGATCTCGCGTCCATGGGCGAGATCCAGCAACTGGATCTAGGCACGGGTGCGACCAGGTTCGACCCGAACGTCGACTCGCACCATCACCTCGTGTGCACACGGTGCGGCAAGGTGAGGGACCTCTACGCCGACTACAGCGCAATCGAAGCTCCGCCCGCGGAGAGCCACGGCTTCACGGTCGGCAGCGCGGAGGTCGTGTTCCGCGGCCTGTGCGCCGAGTGCTACGCAGATCCCCAGACAACCCCAGAAGGAGATAGATAGCCGATGCCGTCACTCAAGGACAGCAAGACACACTCGAACCTCAAGGAGGCGTTCGCCGGCGAGAGCCAGGCCAACCGCCGGTACTTGTACTTCGCGCAGAAGGCAGACGTCGAGGGATACCCGGACGTCGCGGCGTTGTTCCGCTCGGTCGCCGAGGGCGAGACGGGCCACGCCTTCGGTCACTTCGACTTCCTCGCGGAGATCGGGGATCCGGTGACCGGCGTAGCGGTCGGTGCAACCGAGGACAACCTGAAGTCCGCCATCGAGGGCGAGACCTACGAGTACACCGAGATGTATCCCGGCTTCGCGAAGACCGCCCGCGACGAGGGTTTCGACAGCATCGCCGAGTGGTTCGAGACGCTGGCCAAGGCCGAGAAGAGCCACGCCGGACGGTTCACCAGCGGGCTTTCGAACGTCAGCTAGGGCCCGGCGAGACGGCGGCGACCTGCATCCGCTTGGCGCGCTTTCTTCCGAGAGCCCCGAGCGAGTGCAGGACCCGCTCCGCTCGCCCAGGTTCGGCCACCCTCGGGCGGCCGAGTTCCGACCTTCTGGGTAGCCTAAGTATCCCAAAACCATACTTAGGCTACCCAGTTGCGGGCGCAATGGCTGAGGAGTCGAGCGGCTGAGGAGTCGAGCGGCTGAGGAGTCGAGCGGCTGAGGAGTCGAGCGGCTGAGGAGTCGAGCGGCTGAGGAGTCGAGCGGCTGAGGAGT
>DATLUM010000066.1 GCA_035533095.1 Acidimicrobiales bacterium
ATACCACCCGGGACATGTCTGGAAGATCCTCCGCCAGGTGGGTTGGAGCCGCCAGCGCCCAGCGCGCCGCGCCGTCGAGCGCAACGACGAGGCGATCGCGCGCTGGGTGGCCGAGGACTGGCCCCGGGTAAAAAAAACGGGCCTCCCGGCATGAATGTGGGTCACTTCCTGGGAACACTCGTTCGTTCGTGGGGTAGGACGTGCTCGATCGGCCCGACGGTCAACATGATGAGGGCGAGCGCCGCCTTGGCGGAGTGGAAGCCGTAGGCACGGTTGAGCAGCAGACGCACCCGCCGGTTCAGGCCTTCGTGGCGGGCATTGTTCACTCCGAGGCGAACCGCGGCGAGGATGCCTTCGCGGTGCTGGCGGATCGTCTTCGCGAGCGTGACGAACGGCTTCAGCCCGCTGCGGGAGGCCTTCGAGCAGAAACGGTCGAGGAGATGGGCGACGTCGTCCTCTGTGAGGTCGCCGGCGAAGATGGCCCGGAGGGCTTCCTTAAGGCTGTATGCGCGCCACACCGCCCCACCGTGGCGGCGCAGCCGGCGCAGCGTGGCCGCCTGGTCCTCGTCGAGGTGCTCGGGGTTCTTCAACAAGCACCAGCGTGCGCCCTTGAACCGCTTGGCTGCCTGCTCGTCGGCCCTGCGCATCTCCTGCCAGTGCTGGCGCCGGACGGTGTCGAGCGCCTTCGTGCCGAGTTGGACCACGTGATAGGGGTCGTAGCAGATGATTGCCCTGGTGGCGTGGCCAGGCTTCCGGACGGACTTCGCGTATGCGGCCGACATGTCCATCGAGACGGCGGTGAGCTCTCCGGAGCGCTCGGGCCCGAGCTCGGTGAAGAACTTGTCGAGCGTGGCGGTGTCCCGGCCCTCTCGTCCCCAGACGATCTTGCGGCTGCGATGGTCCGAGACGAGGGTCAGGTACTTGTGCCGGCGCCGCCAGCTCACGTCGTCGACCCCGATCTCGAACAGGTCGTCGAGCCGCCTCGCGTCGAGGCCGGTCTCCATCACCCTCGTGATCATCCGCCCGACGGTGTCCCAGTCGACGCGGAGAAGCCGGCAGATGGCGGTCTTGTCCATCTGGGTGGCGAGAAAGCCCACGAGGTCCTCGAGGTCGCGGGTGTGGCGGGAACCGGCCCGGGCGAAGGGGACGCCCTCCGTCCTCACGCCGTGGACCGGGCAGGAGAGCCGTCGCAGCTGGGCGCGCACCTCGAGGCGCCAGACCCCGAGGTCGAGATGCCGCCAGGTGGAGTCGACCGGCCGGCGGTCGTAGCGCGAGCGCGTCGTGAAGTCGCACTCCGGGCAGCAGAGGCGCCGCCGCCGCAGTGCCACCGTGACCACGACCAGGTCCTGCCGGAACACGACTTTGCGCACCCAGACCCCGGGCAGGGCCAGAAGGAGAGACAATGCAGCGGTGACGCGCACGGGCCGACGTCCTTGTTCGGTTTGCCTTCGACAGCTCCGAACCTAGGACGCCGTGCGCGTCACCCTCACGATCCCGAGCGGCCGTCGAAGAAGGCAAGCTGCTCCGCTGCTTGCCTGACTGCTCCGTAGCAGCCGGCGAGTCGGGGTCAAGTCCGGCCCGAAGGGCCGTCCGCAGGACCGGAGCGAAGCGGAGGGACTTGACGCCGACTTGGAGCCGGCTGCTACCGCCCGCAGCCGCACATCCTCGCCTTCCGCTACAAGGCTTCGCGGCTCACCGGTTCCTCAACGGCACCCACATCGATGCCGGAAGACCCATTTTTCTCGTGTCGTTCGTAGTGCCCTGCCTGGCGCTCTCGCTCCGTCCGGAGTAGCAGGGGGCTCTCCGAGCGCGCCTGGGTATCGAAGCTGCGATGCACGTCAGGTCGGTTCGGCCAGAAGGCGGAACCCCTTCCGGGGGACATGCTCGAGGCGTGCGTACGGTGGTCGCACAGCAGGCTGCTTCATTCGCTGCATGGTGATGTAGGCGGTCGATTCAGCATACGCGGTGCCCTGGGCGACCATCTCGGCGTAGACCTCGCGAACCGTGAAGACCTCCCGCCCCTCGTGTCGCTCGGAAAGCGCAGTCATCGCAACCAGGACTTCATTCCGGCAGGTTGGCGAGCTAAACTTGCGTCTGCCAAGCCGGATGGCGCGGCGGGCGAGGCTCGGACTTTGGTTCGTATCCGGTACCATCCTCTCCACCACGCCCGCTGACCTGCGGAAACGCGATTCGTCTTGTGACCAAATACGAACCGCCTCAAGGCTTTTCGGGCCGATCAACGCCGACTCGATACCCGCGGCCTCTCAGGGCTTGCGGGTGGTAACGGCGTGGAAGCGGAAGTCA
>DATLUM010000067.1 GCA_035533095.1 Acidimicrobiales bacterium
GGGAACCCTCCGATATTGCATCTGATGCAGGATTCGGAGGGTTGGGTGTGGCCTGAACTGGGCTGATTCGGGGTCATGTGACCTCCCGCCTGTCGTTTCGGATAAAGGGCGCTGGCCTGGGATCCACCACCCGACCATGCATCTGATGTAAGAAGTATGCGTTCGCTGTCCGGCTGGAGAAGGGTGGGGGTGGGATGGGTTCGCGACAGATCGCGCCGGTCGAGTTGCCAGGCTCCGCAACCGTGGTACTGGCGGACGGGGTGTCGTTCCTGCAGCCCGAGGACGCGGTGCTCAAGGCGATGCTGGCGGGCTGGACGGCCCAGCAGCATTCTCGGCTGCTGGCGGCGTCCACGGTGGAGAACCGGGAATTCACGGTGCGTCGCTTCGTCGGTTTCACCAACGAGTACCCGTGGCGCTGGACCCCAGCCGATGTGGAGGAGTGGACCTCTTCGCTGGTGGGCGGGGGCCTGGCGCACTCGACGATCCGTCACTACCAGATGGCGGTCGGGTTGTTCTTGGGGTATGTGTGCGACTCCCGCTACGGCTGGGCGGAGATCTGCGAGGGCCGGTTCGGGACCCACCCGGTGCAGGTGTTCCACGAGTGGAACATGGCGGTGCACCGGACCGACGGGGAGGGCCGCCCGGAGCGCCGTCCTCTCTCGCGTGAGGAGCTGCAGCGGTTTTTCGATCACTGCGATGAGCGGGTGGCCGACTTGGAGGGCTCGGGGCGCAAAGGCTGGTTGGCCGCGTTCAGAGACGCGGTGCTGTTCAAGACGATCTATGCCTGGGGGCTGCGTCGGCGGGAGGCGGCGATGCTCGACGTCACCGACTGGGGGCCGAACCCGAGGGTCGCGCAGTTCGGTTCTTACGGGGTGCTGCGGGTGCGCTACGGCAAGGCGTCGCCGGGCAGCCCGCCGCGGCAGCGGACGGTGTTGACAGTGATGGGCTGGGCGGCCGCGGCGGCCGGAGAGTGGGTGGACGAGATCCGCCCCGCCTATGGGGTGGGCACGGCCCGGATGCTGTGGCCGACCGAGCGGGGCGGGCGGATAAGCCCGGGGGCGATCGACGCCCGCTTCGCCGAGTACCGCGACGCGCTGGGCATGGACCCCGCACTGTCGCCGCACTGCCTCCGCCACTCGCACATCAGCCACCAACTGGAGGACGGAGCCGACCAGCTGTTCGTCCAGCAACAAGTAGGACATGTGTGGGCTTCGACGCTGGCCACGTACACCAAGGTGGGCAGCGACTACATGCAGGACGC
The DNA here is from genome assembly GCA_035533095.1 of Acidimicrobiales bacterium. NCBI lineage: Bacteria > Bacillati > Actinomycetota > Acidimicrobiia > Acidimicrobiales > Acidimicrobiales bacterium. The sequence goes on from DATLUM010000067.1 coordinate 1,262, forward strand.
CCTGACCCGGGCGCTGCGCCCGGCCTGGCACTCTTCGACCGAGATCAAGGAAGCGCAGTGAGGAGGAGACGATGAAGGCGAAACTGGGATATCGATGGAACCTGCGGCTGTTGATGGCCCAGGCGGGCATGTTCGCCACCAGCGATCTGGTGCCGCTGCTGGCCGAGCGGGGAGTGGTGCTGTCGGCCACCCAGGTGTACCGGCTGGTCACCCAGGACCCCGAACGACTGAACCTGCGCACCCTGATGGCCCTGTGCGACATCTTGGGCTGCACTCCCAACGACCTGATCGAACCGGTCGCCGCGCCCGCGAAGAATCGGGCCGTCGCTGCCGGCACCGAGGCGTCGGTGTCCGTGTTGAAGGGGCGCCGTCCCCGAAGAGCTGAGATCACCAAACCGTGACCGGCAGGCGCTGCGGGCGCTGCGGGCGGGCGGTGGCCGTTCGTGGCCGGCAGCGGATCTGCTCCAACTGCCAGTCCATCGCCAACAGCGCCCGCTGTGCCGCCTGTGGCGAGCTCCGCCGGGTCGGCGGCCGCGACCTCGAGGGGCAGCCCTGGTGCGAACGGTGCCGAAACCGTCTCCTCGGCCAGCGCGCCGACGAGGTTCGACGGCAGCTGATCGTCGAGGTGGTCACCGCGGCGGACCCGACACTCGGCGAGGATCGGGTGCGTCAGGTACTCACCGACACGGTGGCCACTTGCCGGTCCCTGCGACGACTGGCCGTGCATCTGGACGAGCACCCCGACGTGTTCGAAGTCGGCCCGACCAGTGTGCTGCCGATCTTGGACCGCTTCACCCGGGCGCTGATCGCGGCGGGCGCCGAAGGTATCACCACCATCCATCCGGTCTGCGACGATTGCGGGCGGCGGCGACCACGCCATACCCGCAGCAAAGACGGCGGGCTGTGCTCGGCGTGTTGGGCCCGGGCCAACAAGCAGACCTGCTCGGCTTGTGGCGTCTCTCGGCGTGTCGCGGCCAGGGACCGAGACGGCCGAGCCGTCTGTGACGCCTGCATGAGACAGCTCCGCCGCCGGCAACGCCTCGATGACCTGACCGAACAGATCGCCACGGTGTTGGCCGGCACCGTCGGGTCCCTGACCGGAGCGGAGGTCACCGCCGTGATCGAGGGCGTCGCCCCGACGGTGCCCGCCCGGGCCGGGCTCGTCGAATGCCTGCACGACGGCCCCCCGCTGAACGTCTCGGCCCGCAGGGCCGTGGTTGTCGCGCGGTTGCTCGCCGCCCTGCGGGCAGAAGGGGCGGCTGTCCCGGGGGCGATCTGCGCCGACTGTGACCAGCCTGCCGACCCGCTCACCGTCCATGGCGGTGTGGTCCGCTGCCAGGCTTGCGAACGCCGCCGCGACAACTGCCACCGGCGAGGCAGTGACGCCGAGGCGGAACAGGTGATCGTCGACGCCGTCACCGCCGCCGACCCATCCCTCGCTGATGGCCTGGTGCGCGGAGTGCTGGCCGATGCGGTGCCATCCCGGCGGGTGCTGCCCCGCCTCGCCGGCTACATCGTGGCCAATCCCGACGTGTTCGCCGCCGGTCCCACCACCACTATGGCCGTCGTGAACCGCTTCACCCGTGCTTTGGCCGCCGCCGGGGCACAAGTGATCCGCCCCATCGAGCCCGTCTGCGACAGCTGCGGGCAGCGACGGCCCCGATCGATCCGCACCGCCGACGGCGGGCTGTGCTCGTCGTGCAGCCGGACCGGTCTCTGCGCAGTATGCGGACACCTCGGGCGGGTCGGCCAGCGCGATCGACCAGAGGCAGCGATCTGCCGCTCCTGCGACCACGAGCGCCAGCGGGCCAGCCAACTCGAGGAGCTCGCGGAGCGGATCGCCGCCACGGTGACCCGCGCAGAGCCGTCTCTCGCACACCTTGGCATCGTGGCGGCCATTGACCAGACCGCGCCCAATGTGGCGGCCCGCGTCCTGCTGGTCGAGCAGTTGACCGCCGGGCCCACCCTGGCCATCCCAGCCCATCGCCATCCCGTCGTGGCCCGGTTGTTGGCCGAGCTGCGCGCCAGCGGAGCACATGTCCCAGCGGCGAGCTGTGCGGGATGCGACGGACCCGCCGAGCCGCTGTTCATCCACCGGGGCGTAGTGCGCTGCAAGCCGTGCGCCACCCGTTGCCTCGACTGCGGTCACCCCCGGGCCCGACCCGCGGCAGGCAAGTGCCGCTGGTGCAGCATTGGCCCGCCTCGACCGTGCTGTGTGGAGTGCGGCAGAGATCCGAGAGGTGGGCTCACCGATGACGGCCGGTGCCGCCAGTGCCGGCTGCGGGCCGAGCGTCACTGTGGCCGCTGCGAGCAGACCACAGGGCTGACCCGCCACCCTGACGGTTGGATCTGCCAACGCTGTGCCCTGGAGACCGACCTCGACGAGCGCCTCGGGCCGTTCAACCGGATGCCCACCACACTGGCCCCGGTCCGGGCCGCTATCGCGGCGGCGGACAATCCCGCCATCGTCCGCAAATGGCTGCGAACCAGCACCGCCGGCCAACTCCTCGAACGTCTCGCCGGTGGTGAGGTTCCTCTCACTCACGACACCCTTGACGACACCGGCGACGACCGCAGCATCCACCGTCTGCGGGCCCTGCTCGTGGCCAGCGGCGCCCTGCCCGACGAGGACCGCAGGCTGGAGCAGCTCGAGCGGTTCTTCGACCAGTACCTCAACACCCGCATCGCTGATCCCGCCGACCGCAAGGTGGTGCGGGCCTGGCTGCGATGGCAAGTCCTGCCCCGCCTGCGCCAACGAGCCGACAGCGGGAAGTCGATGGCGTACAGCGCCAACAACGCCCGAGGAGCCCTGCACTCCGTCGCCGAGCTCCTCGACCAGCTCTCCGGCCACGACCGGAACCTCCAGACCGCCACCCAAGCCGATCTCGATGGCTGGTTCGCCCACCCGGGCGCCAACCGCTGGCTGGCCCGACCGTTCCTGGTCTGGACCCGCCAGCGCCATCACCTCTCCCGCCAGATCCAACTGCCCCCCACGCCGGCCAAAGCACCGCACCCCACCGTCGACGACCCCGGGCGGTGGGACATCGCCCGCCAACTGGTCGCCGACGACACTCTCGCCATCGACGACCGAGTCGCTGCCGCCCTCGTGGTCCTCTACGGTCAGCCCCTCACCCGGATCGCCCGACTCACCACCACCGACATCCTCCCCGGCCCCGACGGCACCGTGGCGGTCAACGTCGACGGGCACCCCATGCCCATCCACGAACCCTTCGCCACCCTCATCGGGAAGCTCCCAGCCCGGCGCACCAACGGCGTCACCGACCAAATCGCCAGCGGCTGGCTGTTCCCCGGCGGTCACGCCGGCAAGCACGTCGGCCCCGTCGCATTGGGCCAACGGCTGCGAGCCATCGGCATCGAACCCCGCAACATGCGCAACAGCGCCCGAGCCCAACTCGTCACCGAGATTCCACCCGCCGTTCTCGGCCAGCTCATCGGCATCAGCCCCAGCACCGCCAGCCGATGGGCCACCCTCACCAGCAGCAACTGGATCGCCTACGCCGCCAACCAAGCAACCAAAGGACCTCGAGCCCAGGGTGGTTAGGCAAGCCCGGACTGAAGCTGGAGAGCCCCGACCCCACAACAGAGGCCAACCGCCCACCCATTCGGAGACTTCAGATATGGGACTTCTCCCAATACTGTAGTGGTGGAATCTGGCCTGGACGTCGAGATACCGCCGCCACGACTCCGAGGAGGTGAGATCGGCGATGCCGACCTCGAGTTTTCCGAGCAGATCGTCCTGGCGTTCCCTGGCCGCTGATGCTTTCTGAGCCGAGCTTCCTCGTCTTTTCGTGTCCTTGGTCATGGTTCGTACTCCCCGCGTTCCAGCTGCTCCCCACCCACATGGACGGCACTTGCTCACGCTGGGCGGATCACGGGAGAACGCCTCCGGCCCCCGGGCCGGTATGGCTGAGGTCTCAACACATCGCCGTACGAATGGGACGATGCCGCACTACGATGATTCACATGGCAAAGACCGCCGACGAGACAGTTGCCGAGGCTGAGTGGGTTTCACCCGTCTTCGGCGACATCGTCGCCAAGGTCAAGCTCGCTGGTGA
>DATLUM010000068.1 GCA_035533095.1 Acidimicrobiales bacterium
GGGAGCAGGCGCCTTCCAACTGCAGTTACGACATCGGTCCAGGCGATCCGTCGTTGGCACTCCTGCGCGCCTCGACCCCATGACGAGAGCCGGATCGCTGCTCGATCGGAGCCGTCTCCCGGCTTGTCTCACAAGTGACACACTCCGTTATGACCCCGGTCAGCATCCGCGACCTGCGCAATCACGGCGGTGACGTCGTGGACCGGGTCGAACGCGGCGAGACGGTGACGGTCACCCGGGCGGGCCGGCCGGTGGCGGAGCTACGGCCCGTGCCGAAAGCCGGCCTCACCGCCGATGAGCTGCTGGGCCGCTGCCGGCGTCTTCCCGTCGTCGACCCGGCCGCCCTGCGCCGCGATATCGACGCCGTGATCGACACCAGCCTGTGGTGACCGACCGCCACCCCCGGGGCGTCCTCGATACGTTTACGTTCGTCTCGCCAATCGGGTGACCGATGCCGCAGCACTGCCCCATGAGCCGCTCATCACCACGGTCACCTTGGCCGAGGTGTCGGTCGGCCCGATCCTGGCGATGACGGACGACGAGCGGGCCAGACGCCAGGCCCATCTGCAAGAGGCCGAAGCCGACTTCGACCCTCTGCCTTTCGACGTCGACGCCGCCCGCGCGTTCGCCCGCGTGGCGTCTTCGCTCCGCACCGCCGGCCGCAAACCCACGGCGCGGTCTTTCGAGGCCCTCGTCGCCGCCACCGCCCTCGCTCACCAGCTTCCCGTCTATACGTGCAACGCAGGCGACTTCGAGGGGATCGACGGCCTCGAGGTCGTACCCGTAGGCCTCCCTGACAGCTGAACCCGCCCGATCTTCCCCCGTCGTTGGTGTCGCCGCCCGGCGGCTCCTCGCTGCCTCTCCCCCACTCGGTCATCCGCGGGGGCGACCACCGGGTCCTGATCGATGAGCTGCTCGAGAGGCGCCACGGTGCTGCCGGACCACTTGGAGGTGACCGTCGCCGGCGTCCCCAGGCTGAACGTCCTGCTCGAGGAGGTGGGGCTCAAGAAGTCGAAGATCAGTGGTGTCGGAGGGCCGATCCGTACTCGACGCCCACGCTGGGCCTGCGGACCGAGCTGGCGCTGGCGGGGTGGGCAATCCGGCGAAGGGCGCTATACCCGGCGCCCGAGCCAGCGGACCGCCACCCCGAGCTCCTCGGCGACACGGAACTCCGGATCACCCGTGAGCACCGGGCAATCGAGCACCGACGCGGCTCCGGCGGCGAACGCGTCGGCATAGCTGAGCCCTCCGCGCGCCTTGATGGCCGCCGCCCGGCGCACGAGGGTGTCGTCGATGTCGATCCAACGAATTGGCACCCCGCCGGGCCGGATCTCCGCGCGGAGGTTCGCCCACACCTCGTCGGCGGCTCCGGCGTCGGAGGTGCGTTCGAGGATGTAGGCAACCTCTCCGAGGTTGACGAGCGTCATCCACGGCTCGCCGGTCCGCAGGATCTCCTCGACGTCAGCCCAACCGGGATCCTCTCCCAGGAAGGCGAGGACCGCGTGGGCGTCGAGGACGACGCGATCAGCCATCCTCGTGTTTGCGGTCCCGGGCGCGCTCCGCCAGCAGCATGGCCGTCAGCTCGCCCCCCTTGAAGCGCCCACGCAGCTGTTCGACCGACAGGAGAGGCTTGGGGATGAGGTCGCCGTCGCGCTCCAGCCACACGACCTTCGTGCCCGGGGGAAACCCGTAGCGGTCGCGCAGCGGCTCGGGGATCGTGACCTGGCCCTTCGGATTGACCGTGGTGATCATCGGTATTACCTCCGTTGTCAGTGTACTACTGAGGGAGTTCCGTAGTGATCGACACCGTCCGCGGGTTCGAGGAAGAGTCCAGGCGCCGCGGATCGACTTCCCCCTGCGGTAGAGGCCGTTCGGTACAGTCCTCGGGGATGTTCGTCTCCGACCTTCGCCACTTCCTCGACATGCCGGACGACGCCCCCGGGCCCGCCCGCAAGATGGCCGAGCAGCTCGGGAGCATCGTGCGGGCAGCCACCGCCTCCGAGGCCGGTGCCGCCTGGGCGAGCGCCCTGCCGTGTCGCCGGCGGCCGGGACGGAGACCCTGTCCGGGTCGCATCGCCGTCTTCCGACCTGACGTGCCGGCCCGGATCGAGTGGCGCTGCACCTCGTGCGGGGACGAGGGTGTGATCAGGGGCTGGGAGGGCACCTACTTCGACCTGCGGACGCCGAGGGCCGGGCGACACGACGGCGCCGCGAGCGACATTGTCGTCTCCGACGAGGTCGCCGTGGCCTTGCGGGACTTGCGCATGCTCGACGCCGAGTGCGAGCGTCTGGTGTACCGGGCGAGAGCAGTGGACGGCGGCGTTGCCCTCACGGCCGACGAGGAGGACCTCGACGAGCTGATCGGGTTCGTGGCAGCGGAGGCCAACCACGAGCCCAACCGCCGGCGCCAGCAGCGTCTCGACCGAGCCTTTGCCGTGCTCAGCGACGCTCTTCAGGCGATGGACTCCTGACCGCCAAGTTGCCGATGACCCGTGCCGAGGGCGGCGAGCGGGACCAGCTCGAACCGACATCGACCGCGGCCCACGGACCAGACGGTTCCTCGGGCGCCGGGAGAGCGCCGGCTGGGTAACTCAGGCGGCGCCGATCGTGCAGGAGATCCGCGACGCCGGGGACTCGGCACCGTCGGGCGGGCTGGGCGGGAATGCGACCACGGACGGTCAGCATTGACGACGATCGTGCAGGCCGGGAAGCTCAAAAGTCCAGCAGGAACCCGAGTGCCCGGGTGATGGCGAAGAGCGCTTCGTCGTTCGCTGCACCAAGACGAGCGACCAGTCGACGCTCCGACACCGACTTCATGTCCTCGCACTTCGCGTAGCTGACCTCGTCGAGCCCGCACTCCTTCGGATCGAGCTCGACGTGCGAGGGGAGCTCTCGCCGTCTCGTCGTGCAGGGAGCGACCTGCAGCTCGCCGACCATTCGCTGCTCCAGCGGGTCGAGGCTGCCGCTCTGGTCGGCGACGGCCACCGCGCAGAACCACCGGTCCCAGTGGCTCCAGCTCGGTCCCCCGATCTCCTCCCACGGTTCCGGGCCGAAGGCTGGCGGACGGCGCGGCAATGGGGTCGTGCTCATGGCCGCCGCCAAGTCTCGGAGGGGGGACTCCAACTGTCTTCCTTGGGTTCCAGCCCTGTCCACTTGATCGTGTACAAGGTCGAACCTCCTGTTTGTGCTGTACCCACAGCGTAGACCGACGAGCCTCGAGGCCACGGCCTTCAGCGATCGGCAGGAAGAAGCCGGCGTCCGAGCACGTGCACCACGTGCACTACTGCTCTACACAATGATAATGTTGTGGAGTGTCCCTGCCTCCCTTCGAGCCGATCACCGGCCGTCTGCCACCAGGCGAGCACATTGGCACGTGGGAGGAAGTCGTCGATCGGTTCGGCTGGAACCGGCGCAGACGCCAGCTACTCGACGGCCTGGCTGAAGCGCTGGCCTTGCTGGCCGATGCCGGATGTACGCGGGTCTGGATCAACGGAAGCTTTGTCACGGCCAAGGAAGAGCCGGGAGACTTCGACGTCGTTTGGGACCCGACCGATGCCGACCTCGACCGACTCGACCCGATCTTCTTCGACTTCGCGGACGGCCGGAGGGCGCAGAAAGAGCGGTTCGGAGGGGAGCTTCTTCCGAATGTCGTGGAGCGGGCAAGCGGACTGGTCTTTGCCGAGTTCTTCCAGAACGAGCGGGACACAGGATTGAAGGGCATCGTCGTGATCGACCCGAGGAGGATCGAACAATGATCACCAACGAAGTGCAGTTCCGGGCCACCAAGGCCCATCTGGCGAAGTTCGAGGAGGCGATCGCCAACCTCGAGAAGGAACCGGTCAGGACTCCGGGCGACCGCAAGCGTCGTGCGTTGGAGCTTGGAGCGCTGCGTTCCCAGGCTGCCGACCTCGAAGCCGAGATCGACGAGTACGAGCTCCTCCAATCCGGCACGCAAACCACTTTCGAGGCCGCGTCGCTGGCGGCACTGGCCGGTGCTCTCGTGAAGGCACGCATTGCCAAGGGATGGACCCAACGTCAACTGGCAGATGCGCTCGGTGTCGCCGAACAGCAGATCCAGCGGTACGAGGTAACCGAGTACACGTCGGCCAGCCTGGCCCGACTGTGCGACGTCGCAGATGCGCTCGGAACGGAGATTCGAGAGACCATCACGTTGAGCACCGACGCGGCGTGATCACCCTGACATTGGACGAAGTCGATTCCTCCTGCCGACTATTGGTGATGTGCGCCACGGACGCTGACAGAGATCACGCAGAACGACCGAGTGGATCTCCGGTCCCGTTGAATGGTGTCGGAGGGGCGCCCGGTGAGCTCCTCCAACGCGTCAGCCTAGTCTGCTGTCAGCTTGAAGCACTAATGTTTCCGGTATTGATGGCACCGCAGTAGCCGGCGAGGCGATCGAGGATCTGCTCGGCGGTCTTGTGCCAGACGAATGGCTGCGGGTTCTCGTTCCATGCTTCAGCCCACGACTTGATGTCAGCGGCGAGCTCTTTGACGCTGCAATGGGCCGAGCGCTTGAGCTTCTTGGTGGTGAGGGCAGAGAACCATCGCTCCACCAGGTTCATCCATGATCCGTAGGTCGGGGTAAAATGGAAGTAGAACCGTCGATGGCGGAGCAGCCAGCGGTGGACCTTGGGGGTCTTGTGGGCTGACAGATTGTCCAGCACGACGTGGACGTCGAGTTCAGGCGGCACATTGCGGTTGACCTTGTTCAAGAAGACGATGAAGTCATCGGAGGTGTGGCTGGAACGGACGTCGGTGATCACCGTCCCCGAGGCGATGTCGAGAGCGGCGAAGAGATCACAGGTTCCGTTGCGCTCGTTGTCATGCGTTGCCCGGGCCGGGGTGGTGGGCAGCATGGGAAACGTCGGTGCGGTCCGGTTGAGGGCCTGGATCTGAGGCTTCTCGTCCACCGCGAACACAACGGCGGCAACCGGTGGGTTCATGTAGAGGGCGACGATGTCGCGGATCTTCTCCACCAGGTCGGGATCGGGGGACACCTTGAAGGAATCTTCCCGCCACGGCTTCAGACCGAACGCCCGCCAGATCTCCGACACGGTCTGATGGCTGATCCCGTGCTTGGCCGCCAGTCCACGGGTCGACCAGTGGGTGGCGTCGGGCGGTGCCGACTCGAGGGTGTCGATCACTACCGCCTCGACTGTATCGTCGCTGATGGTGCGGGCTGCACCGGGGCGAGGCGCATCCATGAGCCCATCCAGTCGATCAGCGGCGAACCGCTTGCGCCACTTGGACACGGTGACCGGGTGGATCCTCAACTCTGCGGCGATGTCCTCGTTGGTCCGGCCTTCGGCACAGGCCATCACGATCCGGCATCGCAGGGCCAGGGACTGAGCCGACGAATGTCGACGGGCCCAGCGCTCCAGGGTCTTGCGCTCGTTGCCGCTCAGCTTGATCTCGACGGTGGGTCGACCACGACGCGCCATGGACTGCTCCTTCTGTCAGGGTTTCTACCTGACAGAACGCGCCCCGGCTACGTAAATTCCCGAGTCTCAGGAATTCATAGTGGAACAAGCTGACAGCACACTAGGCAGGGGCATGATCGAGTATCGCCACCTCACACGCTGATCGTGCTGTTGACCGGCGACCCGGCGCCCGTCGCCGCTCGATGCTGGTCGCCGTCCTCGCCGTCGCCTGTAGTTGAGGGTGGCGCATGCCGAACGACCACGGACCGGCCGGATCGACACCGCGCGCTGATCTTCGGAGTCGCCTGCGTTCACAACGACCGATGGGAGGTAGACGGGAATCCTCACCGGGAGGGTGTTTCGGGAACGGCCGGGGACCCAGGCGTTCACCCCCACGGCCGAGCAACGTACACGCACGAAGAGGATTGCCCTGGCCGGCGGCTTGGCCCTCGTGATCGCGCTCATGGGCCGTTGCGTTCTTTGGCGGGCGGACAGCCCCCCTGGTCTCCTGGACCGAGTCGGCCCTCTTGCACACGACGGTCGTGGTGCGACGCGGGGCACCGGCGAGCGTGACCACCGTCACTGGCTTTGCAGGTCACGCCGCCGGTACCGGCACGGGGGCGATGGAGTTACCAGGGCCGATGTCAGCACATCCGTTCTGGACGGGCAGGTGCGCGAAGCGTTGGGTGAGGAAGACCTGCGCCTGGTCGAGGAAGGGCAGGCCGGCCTGCTGGTGGTCGAGTCCGTTGTAGATGTGGAGTTCGACGGGGACCCCCCGTTGACAGTAGGTGTACGCGAGATCCTGGACGTCCTTGGTGACCATCACGCCGTCACCGATCGAGTCCGAGAGCCCGTTCCCGATGAACAGCGGGGCACGCGGGGTACCGGTCCGGCTCATGATGAGGTGGTCGAAGATCCGGGCGAAGACGGCCACCTTTTCGATGTCCTGGTACTGCGGCTTGAACAACTGCGCAGTCGTGAGGCCGGTGAAGTGACCGACGCACCGGGTCTGGTTGGCCCCGATGGCGGCGATGCCCGCTTGGGTGAGGTACTGGTTGAGGTCGCGGAGGTGAAAGGCCCGGGCAGCGCCTTCGAGGTGGACCGGGATGACCCACGTCCACGCCGAACCGGGATGGTCGACGTAGGCGAGGTTGTGAAGCGGGTCGACCGGAAGGCCGCCTTCGGCCACACCGCCGATGTCGAGATGGGGGGCGTAGCCCTGCGCCAGCTCGGAGGCGAACTCCGTGGCGATGGAGCCGCCCGAGTAGCCGACCATCCCGACCGGCGTGGAGGCCTCTGGCACTCCGAGCCACTTCTCGGCCGCCCGGATGGCATCGAGGGTCTCGTACCCGTACTGCTGGCCGGCCCCTTCGGCGACATCCTCTCCCTCGTAGTCGGCGGTGACCACGGTGTCGCCAGCGGCGAGGTAGGGCATGATCGGCGTGGTCGACGTGCCGACCCGGAGGGTGTAGCTGGGGTCGCACCGGGCGCCGAGGGCGTCGTAGGCGGCCTGGTAGGAGACCAGACCGGTGGCTGGCGCCACCGCCTTGTCCAGGGGCCGGAGCACGGTGGCGACCGAGACCGTCCGGCGACCGAGCTCGTCGGTGGTGACGTAGAGCAGCTGGGCCGCCCGCACCGGCGTGGTCGCTCCGGCTGCGGCGAACGAGATCGTCCGCGTCCGCAAGATCGTCCCGGGCGTCTGGGTGAGCGGTCCGCTCCAGCGGTAGAAGGGGTCGGCCGTGGGCGCCGCCAGGACGCTCGGCAAGGGCCCGGCGGGGAGCAGCTGCTCACAGGCCTTCTCGGCTGCCAGGAGCCGAGATTTGCTGACCTTCAGCTGTTGGAGGCTCTGCTGCTCCTGCTGGCGGTCCTTCTTGGGGTCCCCGGCGCTGGTGGTGGGATGGGGGGAGAAGTTCGGCACGCCGTGGGTGCGTATGCAGTTGGTGTACGCGGCCAGTCCCGTCGCTTGGCTGGCGCCGTGAGTCGCGGGGGTGGTGGAGGCGGCGGTCGAGCCTGTGGCCGTGCTGGGCGTCGATGGGCCGCCGCAGGCCGCGACCGCCATGCTCAGCGCGAGAGCTCCGGCCGTCATCAGCCCGGCCCGGGGAGACCGAGGGTGCCGTCTCGGGCAGAGATCGCTCTGTCGAGGGACGTCGTGCGTCGCGCCTTCGGGTTCGGTGTCTGGCCGGAACACCTCGGGCTGGCGATGCCCCATCCCGAGCGCACCACGGGCCGAGACGATCGGGGCGGTGAGCAGCCTCGTCAGCAAGGCGGCCCGCCGTCCTCGAACCATTGGGAAGCGCCAGCGTCGAACCCAAGGACGAGATCGACAGGGCATGCCGTTGACCGCGACCGTGCCGGCCTCCGGCAGATGCTGAGCTGGCATGGGAGTGGGCGGGTTCCTCGCCGGCATCGAGCAGGCCCCCTACGGAGCGGACCGTCTGCTGGGCGGCGGCGTGCCGCTGTGTCGGAACCCGGCAGGAACAGCGATCTTGAGCACCGCCCGGTTGCTGGTCGTGACGGGCAACCAGGCGAAGACCGTCTTCTCGGTGACGTGGCCGGTCGAGGTCGACTGGATCGGCAGGTAGGTGGTCGCGTCCACCCACAGCGTCGTCAGCTTCGTCACGGGGTGGAGCCCCGAGGTCGCTGTCGTGGACACGAGCCGCAACGCCCGCCGCCCGTCGATGACGCCGTGACCGGCGAGGCTGTAGCGGCCCGCGGCCACGTCCTGCTCGATGGTCTGCGGGGTGAGCGGCGCACAGGTCACGCCCTCGCTGTCTCGGGACCACCACTGCCTGTGGCCGTAGTCGACGATGACCGCCTGACCGTCCTCGACGAAGACCGTCAAGGTGGGCTTTCCGCCCACCGCCGTGTCCGTGCGGCACGCCCCTGTGGCGATGTCCACCCAGGCCGTGGAGGCGAGCCCGGCCACCGACACCGTCGAGCGGACCTCTTCGATGTCGCCGCTCGTCCCGGCGAGCGCTCTCGTGACGGCCGTGAGCACCGCCGACGTGCCCGGTGCCACGCCCGGTGGGTGGGGTGACGTGCGCGGAGCCGACAGCCAGCCAGGCGCCACCGCCACCCCGATCACCGCCGCGGCTGCCGCACCGGCGATCGCCAGGAACCAGCCGCCGCGCCGAGGGCGCCAGCGCGCCGGGCCCGGCCGTGCTCGGTCCGCCGCTTCCATCGACTGGAAAAGCGCGGCACGCTGGCGGGCCTGGGCGTCTGGCGGCGGCGGCGCCGTATCCGGTTCGAGCTGGCCTACGAGCTCAACGAGTCGATCCATCGCTACTCCAGTTCCTTGCGCCGCGTCGACGGCGAGCCGCTGCCCAGGGTCCCCAAGCGTTCTTCGAGTCGGTGGCGGAGCCGGCTCAACCGGGACCGGACCGTGCCGACGGGGACGCCAAGGGCAGCTGCGACGTCGAGGTAGCTCAACCCGTCCCAGACATGCAGGAACAGGGCCTCCACGTCCTGTTCCGGTTCGGCCAGGAGCAGGCGGGCGAGCGCCGCGAGGTCCGCGCGAGCCTCGGCGCGCCGCGCCGCTTGGTCGCTCTCGCTCGGCGACCCGATGCCCGCCAGGGCGTGCAGCCGGGCGTAGGCCCGGTCCTCGGCCGCTCTCGCACGGAGCGCGTCGCGGACGAGGTTGAGGGCGATACGGTACAACCAAGGAAGAGCGCTCGGCCTGCTCAGGTCGTAGGAGTGGCGGGCCTCGAACGCCCGCCGGAAGGTCTCGCCCGCGAGGTCCTCGGCCATCGTTCGCCCGACTCGCCGCTCACAGAACCGGTAGACCGCTGTGAAGTGGCGATCGAAGAGCGCGCCGAAGGACGGCGGATCGGTCTGCGCCGCCCGCATCAGTGCCGCGTCGTCCTCCGTTGCCACCAGCATCACCCCTGTCTTACGCATCAGGCGCCCAGGAGTTCCACAAGACGGTAGTCAGTGCCCTGAGCAGGCGTGACGCGGCCGCGGGGTGACCGCGCACAGACCACCACCCGCCGACCGACGACGCTGCCCGCCGGCAGCACCGATCGCCACCGCGCCTTGGCGGTCACGACCCGGTGAGCAACTCCGTCGCCACGGGGACTGACCGACCGGAACCGCTGGCGTTGCCCCGCGTCACACACTCCAAGTCGTCGATGGTTGCTTCGGGGTCAGTGGTGGCAGTGGTGCCGACGTCTTGACGCCAGGCGGGGTTGGCGTCGACCACCTCGGGCGGGGCGAGCTCAGCGGCGGAGCTACCGCGTTCGCCCAGTTCAGACGGCACTTCATGTGTCCGATCGCTCGGGCACGCTTGTCTCCCCTTTCAATCCTCCGTACCAGGCGCTGGCGGGCCCGTCGCGCTTGAGAGTGCACGACGTCCATCAGTTTCTCCTGGGGGGTGAGTGGGGCGTCAGCGTGGGACGCGAGTACCTCCGGGTTGTCGGATGTGTTGGCTTCGACGCCTGCACAACGACAAGCGGGGGTCTTCGCGTTGTTGGACCCTCAGGTCAGAATCCCGCCGATCCAGGCGCTACCGACGTCCATGGACGGTACATCCAGAGCCGAGATGCAAGTCCGTTGCTTTGGGCCAGCGATCCGATCCTGATCGACTCAGGTACAGGGGCAGATCGGGTTCGGGATGGGACTCGAACCCGGCACCAGCGCCGCAATGCCCACGATCGGGGCATCCAGTGCCTGACCAACAGCGGTGCCGAGGAATGGCGCGTCACCGAAGGCGAACACCCCTCCATCGGACGCCACCTCCCAGTACCCCTTGCCGTCGGGCGTCGCTGCCAAACCGACAACTGGCGAGTTGAGCATCTTGCTCCCCATGGACCCGTAGAACGCGGCGTCGCCGAAGGCGAACACCCCTCCATCGGACGCCACCTCCCAGTACCCCTTGCCGTCGGGCGTCGCTGCCATCCCGACCACTGGCTTGTTGAGCTGCCGACCACCGATCGATCCGAGGAACGACGCACCGTGCAACGCGAACACGCCCCCATCTGATGCGACGATCCATACACCCACCGGGGCTGCCGAAGCCCCGACGATCGGTGCCGCCGAGTCGTCCACTTGGACGGGACCGCTCCCTGTGGGTACGCCGACACCGAAGGGAGAGGCCGATCCGTAGAACCCTGAACATTGGGGATCCCCAGGGCACCCCCCATGTTGGACGGCCCCGTTGGCAATCCAGTAACCCGTACCATCAGGGGCGGCCGAGACGGCGACGCATGAGTAATTCGGCTTCGGAGCTGGACCAGAGTTCACGCACTGATCGCTCCCGTATGCAGCCGGGTCTCCCATATAGGGCGCGTCGAAGGCATAGCTCGTCCCCCAGCCCGTGATGAGCCAATAGCCGAACGGTGAAGTGGAGCTGGTCCGGGGCGTCGTCGCATCGGCCGGTCCGGTCAATGGGACCTGCACCGCCAAGACCAACGCCATGATCGCCAGCAGACCCCTGACCTTCATCCGCCCTCCAGGTGTTCTCAATCGCCGACATCTCCGCTTGTGCGACGGCCGGGTTGAGTCTTCCACGCCATCCATTCAGCGGCCCTCATCAGGTTTGGCCACGCCGGTGTGGGCCGGTCACCCCCTCCGGGCATTGCCCCCTACCAATGCTGCCGGGAGGGGGTCACGCTCCGGCAGACGGAGGATACGGTGAACTCCGTGGATCTCCCAGAGCTGATGGTCGGGGACGCTGGCGAATGGCGAAGATGGTTGAGCGCCCATCACGCCGATTCACCGGGTGTCTGGCTGGTACTGGCCAAGAAGGGAACGGCCGATCCGACAACCGTCTCGTACGACGAGGCGCTCGACGAGGCGATCTGCTTCGGCTGGATCGATGGTCAGTTGGGTCGTCGTGACAGCACAACGTTCCGACGTCGTTTCACGCCTCGAAAGGCTCGCAGCCCGTGGTCCCAACGGAACGTCGCCATCGCTGAACGGCTGATCGCCACCGGCCGAATGCATCGATCCGGCGTAGGCGAGGTGCGGCAGGCGAAAGAGGACGGTCGATGGGAGGCCGCCTACGCCGGGCAGGCCAGCATCGAGATGCCGGAGGATCTCGCCACTGCCCTGAGTGCCAATCCTCGCGCCGAGGCGATGTTCGAGACGCTCACGAGTGCGAATCGGTACGCCATCCTCTACAGGATCGGAAATGCCAAGAAGCCCGAAACCCGCTCCAGGCGCATCGGCCAGTTCGTCGAGATGTTGGCCCGAGGGGAGACGATCCACCCCCAGGCTCCATGATCACCGGAGAGGACGATTCACTGCCGACGGGATCTCCCACATCGCCGGGAGTGTGACCCGCCGCGCCCCCAGGCGGGGCCGTCCGACGGCCCCCCGTGCACGCTTGCCGACGGCCCCTCCCGTGCCACCTTGGACGGATGAGCATCGAGAGCCAGGAGCCCTACTACCACGGTACGACTGCCGACCTGAGACCCGGGGACCTGATCGAGCCGGGATACACGTCCAACTTCGGTAGTCGCCGAACGGCCAACCACGTCTACCTCACCGCCACGCTGGATGCCGCTGTTTGGGGGGCCGAGCTGGCCATCGGCGACGGCCCGGGCAGGATCTACGTCGTCGAGCCCACCGGCTCCATCGAGGACGGTCCGAATCTGACGGACAAGAAGTTCCCGGGGAACCCGACGAAGTCCTACCGCTCTCGGAGCCCGCTCGTCGTCACGGGTGAGCTCTCCGAGTGGGAGGGGCACGCCCCGGACGTCCTCCAAGCGATGAGGGACAACGTCGAGCGGCTCCGGCAGCTGGGCGTCGAGGCGATCGACGACTGACCACCCCCGTACGGCACCGTCCCCGTACAGTCGTCGGCTCGGAGACCCTCTGCTGCACGGATGCGGAACTCTGGGCCCGACTTCAGGCGACCTGCGTCGTCACAGCTCGGTTCTCGACCTGCGTCCAGGGAGGATCGCCAACCGGAAGGGACCCGGTCTTCGTCCGCACGCGGCGCTTGGCATGATGTCTCCGGTCGAGTTCGGAGCTCGACGGACACCGACGGCGGCGGCGCGAGTCCGGTCGGTCGGCTCCACCGAACCCCGGACACGTCGGAGCCTCCGCGGATACGAGGGCAATCACGTTCCGGCCGCGGGCGCACGGAAGAAGGCAGATCCGGGTCCCCGGGCAGACACGGAGTGCCTCGTGGATCGAGCGTCCGCGCGCTCGCCCATCGCTAGGATCGGCCCATGTCGACCTTCCCCGACGTGCGCTGGGGCTCGGAGGACTCGAGACTGCGCCGGCCTGTCGTCTGGTTCGGGAGTACCCACGTGGGCTCATGGGTGGTCCGAACCCTGACCCCCCTCGATCGGTTCGTCATCGAGCGGAGCCGTGGTCGCTACACCGCCCTCGGACCGCTCGGCGCGCCGATCATGTTGCTGACCACGACGGGCGCCGTCACGGGCCAGACCCGCACCACGCCGCTCTTGTTCGCCCGCGACGGGGACGACATCCTCGTGGCGGGGAGCAACTTCGGCCAGGAGAACCACCCGGCCTGGAGCAAGAACCTCCTGGTCCATGCCGACGCGCTCGTGACGATCGGGGGCGAGGTCGTACCGGTGACCGCGGAGCTGCTCACGGGGGACGAGGCGCATACGGGTTTCGAGAAGATGATCGACGTCGTCCCCGTGTACGCCGAGTACCGAAATCGGACGGACCGGGCCATCCGCGTCTTCCGGCTGTGCGCGCGCCCCACGGCCTGACGCCGAGAGCCCGCAGTCCACAGCTGCGCTCGATCGCCGGGTGGAGGACTATCGCTCCCGATCCCGGCGTCGGGACCACAGGGAACCGATCAACGCTCCGAATCCGACCAGGACCACGATCGGAACGAAGGTGGCGATCCACGCTCCGCTCTCCTGGACGATCTCTGCCTGCATCCCGCGCCGCCTCGCTCTTGGACCTGTTCCAGGCTAGCCCCTTCGACGCGGAAGGCCCTGGACGGACGGGAACGTGCCCGCGACTCGTCACGTGAAGACGGAGGACGCCGAGGACGAGGACGGAAACGCAGAGAGCGCGATGATCAGGTGTACCCCTTGTCGTAGGTCACGACCGCCGGCCGACCGGTGCCGACCGCACCCCTCGTGGGCTCGTCAACTCTCTTACCGTTGCTCCCGGAAACCGACTCACGGGCGGCTGGGGAGTGGCATGGCCAAGCTGGTCTACGTGGCGAACGTGTCCCTCGACGGCTACGTCGAGGACGTGGACGGCAGGTTCGACTGGACCGAGCCTTCCGACGAGGTCTTCTCCTTCATCACGGACCTGGTGCGCCCCGTCGGCACCTGCCTCTATGGACGGCGCATGTACGAGTCGATGGCCCTGTGGGAGGTCGACCCCACCATGGCTGCCCAGTCGGAGCCCAGGGCCGACTTCGCCCGTGTCTGGCAAGCGGCCGACAAGATCGTCTACTCCACGACGCTGCACGCAGTCTCGACCACCAGGTTGCGGATCGAGCGCCGCTTCGACCCCGATCCTGTCCGGAGGCTGAAGGCGTCCGCCGCGAGCGATGTGACCATCGGGGGTTCGACTCTCGCGGCGCACGCGTTCGACGCCGGGTTGATCGACGAGTGCCAGCTCCTCGTGTATCCGGTAGTCGTCGGTGAGGGAAAGCCGGCGTTCTCCGGCGGCGGCCGGGTCCAGTTGGATCTGATCGAGGAGCACCGATTCGGCAACGGTGTCGTGAACCTGCGCTATCGCATCCTGAGCTGACCCTCCCGTCGGAGGTGCACCGGTCGTCGCCGCTTCGTCGATCCGATCCGGGGGAGCGCCTGAAGAGACGATCGGACGATGCTCGAAGCGGAGGAGGTGGCTGCACCGGCGGAGGTGTCGGGAGGGTCGCCCCGGGTCGCCCCGCAACATTCGCCGGGTCGGCGGGACACCCGGGGATTTCCTCCGTCTTGGTGACCAGCAGGCATCACTTGCTCAGTCCCGAGGGACCTGCACGACCATCCAATCCTTGTGGTTGGTGAACCCGGCCTGTTCGTACATCGGGCGTCCTGATGGCGTCGCGTAGAGGTAGAAGCGGCAAATGCCCTGATCAACCGCCATCCCCAGACACGCATCCAGGAGACGCCGGCCGATGCCCCTGCCACGGAAGCCCGGTCGAACGTACATGTTGATGATGTAGCCCTCGCGGGACCGACGATCTTCCGGCAGTGGCGGGACATTGTGCACGACTATGGAAGCGAGACCGATCTGGTGTCCCGCATCCTCGGCCAGCCAGGTGAGGGTGCGTCCGGAAGACAGCGTTCGCTCGAAGAACTGCCGGGTGTCGTCGGACAGCCGACCGGGGAACCCATCGGGCCGGATGCCTCGGCTCTCGGCCAAGAACTCGATCCGCAGTCCACAGAGCGCCTGCAGGTCGGCGGAAGTGGCGAGTCGCAGATTCACGGCTTCCAATCTGGTGGAGCTCAATCGCCGTGTGCAGGGCCTCCGCGCGCCGGGTGGGTGCGCATTCGGGAACTGCGGACGACCCGTCGGGAGGTCCGGCCATCGCCGCCGACCGGGGTGAACTCCCTCGAGAGGTCAGCGGGGCCGGTCACCCTTGACGGTGATGCGGCGCATATGGCGGCGGTGTCCCCGGTAGTCGAAGAGTGCGTAGTGCTGGACGCTCCGGTTGTCCCACATCGCCACCGACCCCGGTGACCACCGGAAGCGGCACGTGAACGGCTCCCGCACCGCATGGTCGAAGAGGAACCCCAGCAGTGCCATCGACTCGTCCGGTCGCATCCCCTCG
>DATLUM010000069.1 GCA_035533095.1 Acidimicrobiales bacterium
GTTCGCCTGGATGTGGTCAGGGTGACCGTAGAAGCCGTTCTCGTCGTAGGTGACCACGACATGTGGGCGGTACTTCTCCAAGAGAGCTGCGAGGCGGTCAGCGGCAGCGTCGACGGGCGTGGTCCAAAAAGAACCCGGGGCGTCGTTTTGCAACCAACCCATCATCCCGCTGTCCCTGTAGCCGAGGCTCTCGAAGTGGGAGATGCCGAGCGCCTTGCAGCTCTGCTCCAGTTCGGCCCGCCGGACCTCGACCACCTCGTCGGGGACGTGGCCCGGATCACCCGGCTTGGCGCCCTCCGAGCCGTCACCGCACGAGCCGTCGGTGCAGGTGACGAGCACGGTGGTGACCCCCTCGGCCGCGTAGCGCGCCAGCACTCCCCCGGTGCTGATCGATTCGTCATCGGGGTGGGCGTGGACGGTCATCAAGGTGAGGCCGGGCACCGATGTCACATTACGGGAAGCTCAAGCGGTACCGACCGGTGCACGCCTGGCCAAGCGGACCACGAGCCCCTGGTAGCGCGCCCCGAGGAGGTTCGCCATACCGTCGATGAGATAGGCATCCGGCCCGACGAGGATGCGCGCCTTGCGGCGATCAACACCGCGAAGGATCGTCCGCGCGGCGCGCTCTGGGCTGGTTCTGGCGATCCGGTCGAAGTCCGCTGCCATGCGTTCCTTCTCTACCTGGCTGGTGTCCGGGACGCGGGCGCTGCGGGCGATGTTGGTCCTGATGCCGCCCGGGTGCACGCAGCAGACGGTCACCGGCTTACCGTCCATCAGCATCTCCTGGCGCAGGGCCTCGGTGAAGCCGCGGACCGCGAACTTGGCGGAGTTGTAGGCGCTCTGACTGGGCACTCCGATGAAGCCGAAGACACTGGAGAGGTTGACCAACGTTCCGTCGCCCGACGCGATCAGGTGTGGCAGGAAGGCCTTCGTGCCGTGGACGACGCCCCAGAAGTTGATGCCCATCAACCAGTCGAGGTCCTCCCACGACGTCTCCTCCACGGTGGCGGCTACCGCGACGCCGGCGTTGTTGAACACGAGGTCGACGTGGCTGAATTCGGAGGCGACGTCGTCAGCATGGGCGAGCACCGCGGCGCGCTCCGCGACGTCGAGGTGGTAGGTGCGGACCTTGATGCCCGCGCCGGCGGACTGGGCGAGGGAAGCCGTTTCGGAGAGGGCGGAGTCGTTGACGTCGGAGATGGCGAGGTTCGCTCCTCTTTTCGCCAGCTCTATCGCTAGTGCCCTTCCGATCCCCGACGCGGCGCCGGTGACCACTGCAGTGGCGCCCGAATAGCGCGACGCGTTGTCTTTGTCCATGACATCGGATGCTACGGCGCGACCACTCTGAGGGCGAAACCGCCGTAGGTGTCTGCCAGGTCCTCGACAGACACGCCGACCTCGGGGTGCCACCAGTCGGCCACCCGCATGTCCATCGCGCCGATTGCCGCCACCGCCAGCACCGGGTCGGCGTCGCTCAACGACCCCGGCTCCCGATCGCTCGTTAGCGGTGAGGGGAGCTAGCGGGGCACCTTCGACCAGGGCAGGTCTTTGTCCACCCTGATGTCCCCGGGCAGACCGAGCACCCGCTCGCCCAGGATGTTGCGCTGGATCTCCGACGTGCCACCCTCGATCGAGTTGGCACGGGAGCGCAGGAACATCTTCCTCGACCAACCGGCCGGACCGACGAGTCCCAGGTTCTCCGTCCGCCTCATCGTGTAGTCGAAGCCGACCGTCGCAGACGGGCCGAGCAGCTCCATGCACAGCTCGTAGATGCGCTTGTTGACCTCGGCGAACATCAGCTTGGCGATGGAACCCTCGGGGCCGGGGTTGCCCGCCTTGCGGTTGCGAGACGCGCGGATGTTGGTGAGCCGCAGTGCCTCCGCTTCAACCCACAGCTTCATGAGCCGGTCCTTGGTGGCGGCCTCGTGGGTGGCGGCCTCCTCCTTCCAGATGCGGACGGCCTCGGCGATTGCGCCGCTACCTCGTTCGGGAGCACCGGAGCCTCCGCCGATGGTGGTGCGCTCGTTCATGAGGGTGGTCATCGCGACGCGCCAGCCCTCCCCCACCTCGCCTATCCGATCTGCGTCGGGGACGCGAACCTCGGTGATGTAGACCTCGTTGAACTCCGCTTCGCCGGTGATCTGCCTGAGCGGCCTGACCTCGACGCCGGGCGCGTGCATGTCGAGCGCGAAGTAGGTGAGCCCCTTGTGCTTAGGAGCCTCGAGGTCGGTCCGTGTCACCAGCATTCCCCGGTCGGCGACGTGGGCAAGCGTGTTCCACACCTTCTGGCCCGTGACGACCCACTCGTCTCCATCTTTCACCGCACGGCACGCCAGACCCGCCAGGTCCGAGCCGGCGCCGGGCTCGCTGAACAGCTGGCACCAGGCGTCCTCCCCGGTGAACATGCGGCGGAGCATGCGGTCCTTGATCTCGTCGGTGCCGTGGGTGGCGATCACCGGTCCCGCCATTGCGAGCCCGAAGAAATGCCGCGACCCCGGCGGCTTGGCGCCCACCTCCCTCAGGCGGTCGTCGACGCGGCGCTGCAAGCCGGGAGCCACGTTCAGCCCGCCGAGTCCTTCGGGGAAGTGCACCCACGCCAGGCCGAGGTCGTACTGCACGCCCCGGAACTCCTCCTGGGAGACCTTGTCCGGGTCAGCCTTCGACAGGAGCTGTTCGAGGCGCTCGTCGATCAGGGCGGTGGGGTCAGTCATGATCGCATTCTGCCGTCTCGGGCCAGGGTGTGCGTCGTGCCGGGTGGCGGCAATAAGGTCGGCGGCAGGCGCTCTCGGTCGGAGCTGAGCGCGCAGGGAGGGAGCCCGGATGCCAGCCAACCCAATCAACACCGACGACTTCGGCGGAGAGCTGTACAACCTGGGCATATCGGACAGTGCCCGCCTGCTGCTCGAAAAGGTCAAGGCGTTCATCGCCGAAGAGGTGCAGCCGATGTCGGAGAAGTACTTCGCACTCGCCGAGGGTCGCGCCGACAGGTGGAGCTTCGCCGACGGCCAGCTCGAGCTTCTGGATGGCGTCAAGGCCAAGGCCAAGTCGCTCGGCCTCTGGAACTTCTTCCTGCCCGACGCCGAGACCGGTGAGGGCCTGTCGAACCTCGACTACGCCTACATCGCGTTCGAGTTGGGCAAGGCGCCGCTCGCTTCGGAGTGCCTGAACTGCTCGGCCCCCGACACCGGGAACATGGAGGTGCTCGAGCGGGTCGGCACACCGGAGCAGAAGAAGATGTGGTTGGAGCCGTTGCTCAACGGCGAGATCCGCTCGGCGTACGCGATGACCGAGCCCGCGCTGGCGTCGTCGGACGCTCGGAACATCTCCTGCTCGGCGGTGCTCGACGGCGAGGAGTGGGTCATCAACGGCGAGAAGTACTACATCTCGGGCGCCGGCGACCCGCGCTGCAAGATCATGATCGTGATGGTCAAGACCAACCCCGACGCGGCCGGTCACCTTCAGCAGTCCCAGATCCTCGTTCCTATTGATACGCCCGGTGTCGAGATCGTGGGCCCCATGCTCGTCTTCGGCCACGACGACGCTCCCCACGGCCACATGCACCTTCGCTTCAATGACGTACGGGTTCCCAAGGACAACGTTCTCCTCGGCGAGGGTCGCGGATTCGAGATCTCCCAACTTCGACTGGGACCGGGGCGGATCCACCACTGCATGCGCTCGATCGGTGCCGCAGAGAAGGCCCTGCAGCTGATGGTCGAGCGCGGCCTGTCGAGGGAGGCGTTCGGCAAGCCGATCATCTCGTTGGGCAAGAACACCGAATGGGTGTCACGCGCACGCATCGAGATCGAGGCGATGCGGCTGATGGTGCTCAAGGCCGCCAAGGCCATGGACCTGATGGGCAACGCCGACGCGCGGGTGTGGGTGAGCGCGGTGAAGGCCATGGTCCCCGAGCGCGTCTGCGAGATCATCGACCGGGCGATCCAGATCCACGGCGCGACGGGGATATCGCAATGGACGCCGCTGGCGGACATGTACACCCAACAGAGGACGCTTCGTTTCGCCGACGGGCCCGACGAGGTGCATCACATGGTGGTGGGGCGGGCGGAGATAGCGCGGTACCAGAGCCGGCGCTGAGCGGCCACCCGGGGCGCCCGCTGCCGGCCCGGCGCCGGCCCGCGCGCCGGCCGCTGCGTCGTGCCGGATGGGACAGAGAATGCGAGCCTCGGCGCTCCCTGGCCCCATCTCTGTCCCCTTCGGACCCGAATCGAGCGGGGAAAGTGGACGGAGTTCGGACTGAGAGGGCGAACGCGGGCACGAACCCTGTCCACTTCGGCACCACCGCGCTCCACGCTGACCGGACGGCGCGGGCACAATCGGCGCATGTCGCCGGCGATTCGAGCGAGAACCGGGCTCCCCGCCGCTTCGGCGGCCGTCGCGCCGTTCGTGGCGCTCGTGGCGTTCGTGGCGCTCGTGACCGGCTGCGGGTCGGGCGCGCTCCGGTCGAATCCGCCGGCGCAGACCCCGACGTCGGGACCCGCCTCCAGCACCACGCCGGCGACAACCACGCCGGCGACAACCACGCCGGCGACAACCAGCCCGGCGGCCACCCCAGCGACCACTGTGGCGCCCTTCGCGTACACAATCAGCACCGTGACGGCGGCCGACCTGCCGCACAGCTGGCACCCTGGCTGCCCGGTGGCCCCATCCGAGCTTCGGATGATCCGCCTGGCGTACTGGGGCTTCGACTCCCAGGCGCATACCGGGTCGATCGTCGTGGCTGCGGCGGTCACCGGGGATGTCGTCACCGTGTTCCGGAAGCTGTTCCAGGCTCGATTCCCCATCCACGAAATGGTCCCGGTCGACGTCTATGGAGGTGATGACAACGCGGCGGCCGCCGCCGACGACACATCGGGCTTCAACTGCCGCTACGCCGTGACCAATCCGCCGAGCAACAGCTGGTCGGTTCACGCCTTCGGCGAGGCGATCGATGTCAACGACGTGGAGAACCCATACGTAGACGGGTCCACGATCATCCCGCCGTCGGGAGCTGCCTACCTGAACCGCGCCGACGTCCGGCCGGGAATGGCGGAGCCCGGCGGCGTGCTCGTCGACGCGTTCGCGTCCGTGGGGTGGCCGTGGGGCGGCCGGTGGGACCCCGGAACCGACTACCAGCATTTCTCCAAGACGGGCGGCTGACCGGCTGTCGAGCCTCGACGGGCCGCCGGCGTCGGGGGCCTGTCGCCCGCCCGGCGGCGCCTGGTCTGTAACGTGTTCGACGATGGCGGCGAGCTACCGACGAGGCCCGCTGGAAGTGGCGGACGGCATCTGGGCGTACCTCCAGCCCGACGGCGGCTGGGGCTGGTCCAACGCGGGCCTGATAAGCGGCGGGGAGACTTCGCTACTGGTCGACACGTTGTTCGATTTGAAGCTAACCGCCCAGATGCTCGACGACCTGCGGCGGGCGACCAAGTCAGCCGAGGCGATCGAGACGGTGGTGAACACCCACGCGAACGGCGACCACTGTTTCGGGAACGCCCTGGTGGCAGGGGCGGAGGTCGTTGCGTCGAGGGCGTGCGCGCAGGAAATGGTCGAAACGCCTCCATCGCGGCTCGCCGAGCTGGTGAAAGCCGCGCCGCAGCTCGGCGAGCTGGGGGCGTTCGTGCAGCGCATCTTCGGGTCTTTTTCCTTCGAGGGGATCGAGGTAGTGCCGCCGACGCGCACGTTCGAGGGCGGGCTGCAGTTGACAGTCGGCGACCGGCGGGTGGATCTCGTCGAGGTCGGCCCGGCGCACACTCGGGGCGACACACTCGTGCACCTGCCCGACGACGGTGTCGTGTTCACCGGGGACATCCTGTTCCACGGGGGGCATCCGATCGTGTGGGCGGGCCCGGTGTCGCGCTGGATCGACGCGTGCGACACGATCCTCCACTGGGATGCACAGACGATCGTGCCGGGGCACGGCCCGATGGCGACGCCGGCAGCGCTGGAGGCATTCAAGGGTTACTTCGAGTGGCTTACCCGTGAGTCGACGGCCCGATTCGAAGCGGGCATGCCGGCCAGCGAGGCGGCGCTCGACATCGACCTCGGCCCGTACCGAGAGTGGTCGGACCCGGAGCGCATGGCGGTGAACGTTCGATCGATATACCGGGAGCTCGGAAGTGACGAGCGCGGGGACGCCGTCGGGTTGTTGGGGGCGATGGCGGCCTGGGAGACGGCCAATAGAGGTCGGGCTCGGGCAACGTGAGGCGGTGGTGGGCGGCGGCAGCCCTGTTGTTGCTGGCGGGTTGCGGGTCAGGCGGGGCCCGCTTCGCGAGAATTGCATCGACGACGACGAGCTCCTCGACGACCTCGACGACGGTCGAGCCGCCGACGACTGCGGCGAGCACTACGACGACCACGATCGCTCGACCGGCGGCGACCACCACGACCCGGCCGACTGTGGCGGCGGCTGCCTCCGCGGGTTCTTGCCCGGCGAACCTCGCTTCGAGCATCGCCAACACGTATTCGGCGCGGCAGTTGGTCACGGTCGAATCGTCGAGCTACGACACCGACGTGGCGACGGTGACGCTGTGGCAGAGGGCAGGGACGTGCTGGCAGTTGGCGGCCGGGCCGTGGAGCGGGTTCATCGGCTACAACGGCTTCTCGGACCGCAAGCACGAGGGTGACGGCACGACGCCGACGGGAATCTACGGGTTCGGCCCAGTCGTGTACGGCAACGACGCGGACCCAGGGGTTCACGAGACATACCACCTGCTCGTGTGTGGCGACTGGTGGGACGAGGACCCGTCGTCTGCGCAGTACAACACGTTCCAGCACGTGCAATGCGGGACAACGCCCAATTGGTCCACCGGAAGCGAGGCCTTGTGGACGGAGAAGGCGCCGTATCCCAGCTTCGCCGTGATCGACTACAACACCGATCCGGTCGTCAACGGCGCTGGGTCGGCCATCTTCCTCCACGCCTCCACGGGTGGCAGCACCGCCGGGTGCGTCAGTGTGCCGCTGTCGGACCTCGATTGGTTCTTGCGCTGGATGGAGCCGTCCCAGGACCCGCTCATCGTGATGGGGCCGGCGAGCGAAATTGCTCGCTTCTGAGCGATGAATCCCGGGCTCGGCGACCGTCATATGTGCTAGATGGATCCATCGCACAGGAAGAGACGACGGAGGTTGGCCAATGAGCAAGGTTCGGGTTCTGGTCGGCACGCGCAAGGGGGCGTTCGTCATGACCTCGGACGGTGCGCGCCGGGACTGGAGGGTCGAAGGCCCGTTCTTCGGCGGTTGGGAGGTGTACCACGTTTCCGGCTCCCCGGTTGACCCTGACCGGCTGTACGCGTCTCAGTCGACGGGGTGGTTCGGGCAGCTGGTCCAGCGGTCGGACGACGGGGGCAAGTCGTGGAACCCGGTAGACAACGATCTCTCCTACGACGGCGACACCGGCATGCACCAGTGGTACGACGGCTCGCTGCGTCCCTGGGAGTTCACGAGGGTCTGGCATCTCGAACCTTCCCCGCTCGACAGGGACACGGTGTTCGCCGGGGTGCAGGACGCGGCGATCTTTCGTTCAGATGATGGGGGTGGTAGCTGGAGCGAACTGCCGGGCTTGCGCAAGCACGGAACAGCTCCCGACTGGGCTCCCGGTGCCGGCGGCATGTGCTTGCACACGATCGTGATCGACCGTGGCGACCCATCGCGGATGTTCGCTGCGATCTCGGCCGCGGGTGTGTTCCGGACCCTCGACGCAGGCAAGAGCTGGGAGCCGATCAACCGCGGGCTTCGGTCGGCTCACATGCCCGACGAGGACGCCGAGGTGGGACACTGCGTGCACCGGATCGCGATGCATCCTTCACGGCCGAACGTGCTGTTCATGCAGAAGCACTGGGACGTGATGCGCTCCGACGACGGCGGGGACCACTGGCACGAGATAAGCGGCGACCTGCCGACCGATTTCGGCTTCCCGGTCGCGATCAACTCGAACCAGCCGGACACGGTGTACGTAGTACCGATCACGAGCGATTCGGAGCACTACGTGCCCGAGGGCAAGCTGCGCGTGTATCGAAGCAAGGTGGGTGGCAACGAGTGGGAACCCCTCACACGCGGCCTGCCGCAGTCGAACTGCTACGTCAACATCCTGCGCGACGCCATGGCGGTCGACGAGCTCGATTCGTGCGGCGTGTACTTCGGGACCACAGGAGGGCAGGTGTACGCGTCGGCCGACGACGGCGACACGTGGGAGGCGATCGTGAGGGATCTGCCGGCGGTGCTGTCGGTCGAGGTCCAGACCCTGCCGTGAGCGAAGTCGGCCACGAGAGTGGCGGGCGTCTCCCCTCTCTGGAGGAGGCCGGGGTTGGGGCCCCGGCCGGGCAAGGCAGGCCATGGATCAGGGTCGTGTTGCCTGCGCACCTGCGGACCCTTGCCGGGGTCCGCGGCGAAGTCTCGCTGGACCTGGCCGGCGAGGTGACGCAACGGGCGGTGCTGGACGCGCTCGAACAGCGTTACCCGATGCTGAAGGGGACCATCCGGGACCGGGAGACGGCCAAGCGGCGCGCGTTCGTGCGGTTCTTCGCTTGCGAGGAGGACCTTTCCCACGACCCGCCCGATGCACCGCTGCCGGCGAGGGTGGTGGCCGGCGAGGAACCGTTCTGCGTGGTGGGTGCGATCGCCGGCGGGTAGCGGTCGCCGCGGGCAGCGGTCGCCCGCGGGCAGCGGTTGCCCCGCAGGTTCAGGACAGGCCGAGCGCGGCGGAGCAAGCCGGCCACTGGCCCCAGCCGTACTCCGACTGCAGCTTCATGGCCGCCTGGTCCTGCATCGAGGGGGGCTCGAGGTCCGGGCGCCCCGGGAGCCCCAGATCGGTCCAGGTCTGCTGCGAGAACTGGTACGCGCCGAAGTAACCGTTGCCGGTGTTGGCCTGGTAGTTGTCGCCGGACTCGCACTCGCGAAGCTGCAGCCAGACACCCCCGGCTCCCCCATCTCCGGAGGTGGGTGCGGGCGCAGCAGTCGGGGTTGACGGTGCCGGCTGGGAGACGACTGACTGGACCACAGCGACCAGGCCGTTGTCGACAGGGGGGCCCGCCGGGGGCGCGGCAGCACGCGCCTTCGCTGCTGCGGCGGCCTGCGCGGCTTGGGCAGCTGCGGCGGCTTGGGCCGCCCGGGTTGCTGCGGCGGCCTGCGCGGCCTGGGCTGCCTGGGCTGCTTGCGCTGCCTCGAGGTTGGTGAGCTGCGCTTGAAGCGAGTTGAGCCGCGTCTGGTCGGAGGTGGCCTCCGCCATAGCCGCGTCACGAGCGCGCTGAAGAACGGTGGCTGCCGCGAGGCTCTGTCTTTCCCTGGCAGCAAGCAAGGTCTGTGCCTGAACGAGCTGGCGCTGGCTAGCCACGTAGCTGTCGAGGGAGTCGCGCAGGTCACCCGAGGCGATCGATATGTAGCCGGCTCGCACCGCCGGGTCGGCAAGCGGGGAGTTCTGCGGAGAAGCAACGACGGACGGGACTCCGGTGTACGCGCCCGTGTAGCTGTCGATCGCCTCCTGCCGCAAGCGTGCGGATGCCTGAGCGGTCGCAGCCTCGAGCCGGGTTACCTGGGCCTGACCGGACGCCACCAATGCCTGCAGGGACGATGCCTGAAGGTTCGCCTGCGCGTACTCGAGGGTGAGCTGGTGGACCCGCCGCGCGCCGGCGATCACCTGGGCCTGCGCGGCTGCGACCTGCTGACGGGTCGAGCCGATCTGGTCAGCAGACGCGCTGGGAGCGTCCACCAACGACGGCAGCCAGGACGCGCCCGTGACTGCGGCGAGGATCAGGGCCGCCGCAGCCTTCGGGAGGCCAGTCCGCCGGCGGCGGCCTCGACGGTGGAGCTGCACAAGGAGCTTCACGACCCGATCGACCCTAGCGGCATGAGGCGGATTCGTCCATAGCATCCCGAAAGGGAATGCTGCCCGGGCTCGATCGTGCGCCCGCGGCCGATCGTCAGCCTCCGTCCGCGACAATGAAGGCGTGGGGCTGAAGGTACTGGGGGCGCTGAAGGCTTCTGTCGCTGTTCTCGCAGCGGGCAGCGTCGCTGCTGCAGCTGCAATGGTGACGACCACGAGCCATCCGCAGCGCACGACACGAACCGGTGTAGTCGCGGCGCTGGCACCCCAGGCACCGCGTGATGTGACCACCTCCCTGCCGCCGACGACGCCTCCGCCCCCGACGACGACCACGACCTCCACGACGACGTTGCCGCCGGCGCCGCAAACGGCGACGCTCGCGGGTTGCCCGGTACCGCCGAAACCGCCGGGGCCACCCTCGCCGCCACCGTGGCACCCAGCGACGCTCGTGCCGGACTCGGCATTACCGCCCGAGCAGCCGCCGGAACCGTGGCATTCCTCGCTCGCTGCGATAGAGGGCAAGGGAATGTGGGTCTGGTTGTGGTCCCAGACCGACGGCGGCGACGCGGCCGCCGTAGTGAAGCAGGCCCAGGGCGCGGGGCTGCACCAGCTCTGGGTCCGGGTCGGAGACTCCAAGAACGGGTTCTACGGTGCGAACGAGCTCGCTGCGCTCGTGCCCGCGGCGCACGCCGCGGGAATCCGCGTGATCGCGTGGGGATTCCCGTACCTGTACGACCCTGTGGGCGACGCCGCGTGGACGGCGCAGATACTCGCGTGGCGCGCGCCCGGCGGCGACGCCGTCGACGCGTACAGCGCCGATATCGAACGACCGTCCGAAGGGGTCGACCTGACGGCCCAACGCGTCGGCGTCTATCTCGAAGCCGTGCGCAAGGCTGCGGGCGACACGCCGATCATCGCCACGGTGTACCCGCCGCTCGACCGGTACTGGTTGGGTGACTACCCGTACAAGTCGATGGCGACCTACGTCGACGCGTTCGCGCCGATGGTCTACTGGGAGTGCGTCGACCCTGCGAGTGCCGCGGCGCAGGCGATCAGCCGCCTGTCCACCCTCCGACCCGTCCATGTGATCGGGCAGGCGTTCAACATGGCCGACGTGGGCGGGCGGGTCGACGCTCCGAGCGGCGCCGAGATAGACGAGTTCCTCGCGGAGGCGAGGCGCGGTGGCGCTGTGGGGGCGTCGTTTTGGGTGTGGCAGACCGCCACAACCGAAGAGTGGAATTCCTTGTCCGTTTACCCTTGGTGATACCGCGACCGCGCTAAGTTCCTTTCGAGGGCAGCAGAGCGTGGTGCGAAGGGGCAAAATTTGGGCGAAAGCGATTACTTTGACGTCGTCGTAGTCGGAGGCGGAATCGCGGGTGGATCTGTAGCCACAGCGCTCGCACGCGGTGGTCTGTCCGTGCTCGTGATCGAACGATCCACTGAGTACAAGGACCGCGTACGCGGCGAGTTCATCGCCCCCTGGGGCGTGCTCGAAGCGCAAAGGCTGGGTCTCCTCCGCGCGCTGATGGACGCAGGCGCCAATCCCATCGAGCGTATGTACGGCTACGACGAAGTGCGCCCGGCGGATGAGACCGAAAACGGGGCGATCCCTCTCAGAGAACTGATTCCGGGCGTTCCGGGCGCCCTCGGGATAGGACACCCGAGAGCCTGCGCGTCGCTGGAGGCAGCAGCGATTAGGGCTGGCGCGAGGGTGGTGCGCGGCGTCTCCGAAGTCGTGATCCGCGCAGGGGCGAAACCCGCCGTTGAATATGCCGAGGGCGAAGCGACCCGCCGCGTCGGCTGCCGGATCGTCATCGGTGCGGACGGCCGCGACTCAACCGTCCGGCGCCAACTCGGCATGGACATCCACTCCACAGAGGCACGCGTCTTCCTCGCCGGCATGCTCGTCGATGGAGTGCGCGGTTGGGACCCGGCAGACGCTCTGATCGGTACCGAAGGGGACCGCATGTTCTACGTCTTCCCCCAAACGCCGTCGAGGGCGCGCCTGTACCTCGGCGTCCGGGTGGAGGAGCGGCAGCGGCTGTCGGGCGCAGACAGGGTCGCCAGTACGCTCGAAGGCTTCCAGCTGAGATGCATTCCCGACACCGTCGACATCGCCGGAGCGACGCCGATCGGACCGTGCGCCGCCTACCCCATGCAGGACACGTGGGTCGAGACAGTGTGCGTCGAGGGTGCCGTCCTCGTAGGTGATGCTGGCGGTTACAGCGATCCGGTGATCGGGCAGGGGCTTTCGATCGCGCTGCGCGACGCGAGGTCCGCCGCTGAGGCTCTCCTTGCCGAGGACGACTGGTCTCCAGCGACGTTCGGTGCCTACAACTCGGAGAGGGCCCAGCGGATGCGCAGGCTTCGTTTTGCAGCCCAGCTGTTCACCGATGGACATCTTCCGGTGCGCCCTGGAGATAATGTCTCCCGTCACGCCCGCATGGCGATGCTGAGCGGCGGCGACGAGCAGGCGTTTCTCACACAGGCGTCTACGCTGACCGGACCCGAGACGGCGCCGGAAGAGTGCTTCAGCGTGAGTGTGCGAACCAGGTTGCTCGCAGCGCGCTAGAGAGGCGTGTGCTGTAAGAGGAAGGCCCGGATCTTCTGAGCGGTGGTCGCGTGGTTGCCGGCCCAATCATCCAGTAGCTCGGCGCGGGGTGCGAGGTCCACGATTTCCTCGGCTACAGCCCGCGGGTGGAACTCGTCGTTGCCCGGCAGCACGAGCAACGGCACGGGGCACGACCGCACGAACTCCCGGCTGGCGCCGAAGACGAACTCACCCCCGAACATGTTCTCCCTGAACGATTCGAGCACTCCCGGATCGATCCCGCGGCGGGAACGCAACTCCGACGCCCACGAGTCGAACATGCCGACGAAGTTTTGGAGGTTGTCCGAGCTGAGGCCGATCGGGTTCTGCAAGACGGCGGCAGCGACGCGCTCCGGGGCTGCCGCGCACAACGCGAGCGCATAGGTGGAACCGATGCAGCCTCCCATCGCGTGCACCCTGTCGAAGCCGAGGTGGTCCATCAGCGCAAGGTGGTCACTCGTGTAGGTGTGCCACCCGTCGGATGCTGATACGTCCCCGGCGGACCCTCCCGCGTTGCGTTGGTCCATGCTCACTACGCAGAAGGCGTCCGCCAGAGCGGTGGTCGGGTCGATCCACGGGAGGCGCTCACCCGATGCTCCGGGCCGCTCCCTCCACAGCATCGCGATCGAATGCATGCCGCCTGGTGCGAACAGCAACAGGGGAAACCCGCTGCCGTACTCGTCAAAACGGATGGAAGCGCCGGGTCGCTCGAAGGTGGGCACGGGCCAGGACGATACAACCGGCCGGTACGCTTCGGGTGTGGAGCGAGCAATGACCGGCTTCCACCGGGACGACGCCGGCGATTGGGTGGCGGAGCTCGAATGCGGCCACAACCAGCACGTCAGACATCGCCCGCCGTTCCAGCTGCGCGAATGGGTGGTCGACGACGACTCGCGCAGGGCGCGTGTCGGAGCACCTCTGGACTGCCCTCTGTGCGATCAGGGCGAGCTACCGGTCCATGTGCGCCACGTGCGCAACTCACCGGTATGGGACGCTTCGTCGATGCCCGACGCCTTGCGCCACCGGCACAAGTTGGGGCGCGCCACCTGGGGGGTGCTCCACGTCGAGTGCGGCAGGCTGCGCTTCGACGAATCGCAGCTGCGCGCCGGCGAGGTGCGGGTGATCCCCCCGGGCGTCGAACACGAAGTCGAGCCGCTCGGTGAGGTCGAACTCTGGATCGAGTTCCTTGCTGTCGACAGGGAGCCGGCCGCAGGGATGGCCGGTCGGGACGAGGGCGGAGATCCCGCATGCTGGGCGGGACTTCTGTGCCCTGAGTGCGGGGCGGTCATGGATGGTGGCGCGCACAAGCCGGGGTGCCCCGACGGCGGCTGACCGCAGCGGGCCGGTTCACCCGGGCGACCACGAAATCCTGCGGGGCCTACGATGCGCGCGTGACATCACTCCCCCGCTTGCGTCAGGTAGCACTGGCAGCCCACGACCTTCACATCACGGCCGAGGCCCTGCAGGAGGCGTTCGGCTGGCCAGACCCGTTCCACGATCCCGGGGTCGCGGAGTTCGGACTCGAGAATTCGGTGTTCGCCGCGAGAGACACCTTCGTCGAGGTTGTGTCGCCCGTTCGTGCCGACACGGCCGCCGGGCGCTACCTGGAGCGCCGCGGGGGTGACAGCGGGTACATGGCGATATTCCAGGTGGACAACCTCGAGGCGGCTCGCGCCCGCGTGGCCGACGCCGGCATGAAGGTGGTCTGGAAGGTCGACTTCGACGACATCGCCGGCACGCACCTGCACCCGAAGGACACGCCGGGGGCGATCGTCTCGCTCGATTGGGCCGAGCCACCGGAGACGTGGCGGTGGGCCGGGCCGGACTGGACGGGGCGGAGTTCCCCCAACGGGTGCAGCGCGCTCAGAGGTCTGGTCATCGAGGTCAAAGACCCGGCCGTCGCGGCGCAACGATGGGCTACGGCTCTGGGACTGGGTGTGGACGAGGGCCGGAACGGCGAGGCGCGGGTGGAGCTTGTATCGGCCGGGCAGACGCTGCGTTTCGCACCCGCAGCGAACGGGCACGCAGAGGGCATCACCGAAGTCTGGCTTGGCGCGGCGAGCGCTTCGCAGCACGTCCATGAGATCGCGGGAGTCCGGTTCGTGGTAGGAGGCGGGGAATGACGCGGGTCGATACAGGCACGGACCATCTGCTGGCAGAGATCGACGACGGCGTGGGCGTCGTGACGTTCAACCGGACCGAGCGCCGTAACGCCCTGTCCGACGAGATGCTCGGAGCGTTCGCGCGCGTGCTCGCCGAGTTCGAGGGCGACGCCGCGGTCCGCTGCGTGGTGGTGACCGGGGCAGGTGGCGCGTTCTGCGCCGGCGGGGACGTGAAGGGCATGGCCGAGCGGAATGCCGGCTCGGGAGCGCGGTCTTCGGTCGACGAGGTGATTGCGAAACAGAGACTCAGCCAGCGAGCCACCTCCGGGAAGCTGTGGTCCATGCCGAAGCCGACGATCGCCTGCATCCCGGGACCGGCGGCCGGCGCCGGCCTGTCCATCGCGCTCGCCTGCGACCTTCGCTACGCCTCCTCGGGCGCCGTACTGACGACAGCGTTCGCCCGGGTGGGGTTCGCCGGTGACTACGGCGGGACCTGGTTCCTACCGCACCTGGTCGGTGCGGCCAAGGCGAAGGAGCTCTACTTCCTCTCCGAACGGCTCACCGCCGAGGAGGCGGAAGCGCTCGGTCTGGTGAACGCGGTGTTCGCAGCCGATGCGCTGACGGACGAGGTCATGCGCCGGGCGCACATTCTCGCCACAGGTCCTGCGGTGGCTTACAGGTACATGAAGGAGAACCTGAACCGGGCGATTGCCGGCGGTGACGTCATGGACTGCCTCGACCTCGAAGTCACCCACCACGTGCACACGGGCTTCACGGAGGATCATCGCGAGGCGGCCCGGGCGTTCGTCGAGAAGAGAGAACCGCGCTTCCAGGGTCGCTGAACAGCTCCTGTCCTGCAGGAAAACGGGGTTCTCGCGGCGAACCACGCCTGGATGAGCTGGGGACGCGGGAAGTCACGGTGTCGCGCCCGGTCGCTTTTCTGTGTGGCACTACTCGCCGCCGGTGGAGCAGCGATGCCGGCGGTGGCGCTCGGGACGGGAGGGGCGCTGCCCTCGCCGAGCGAGCCTCTGCCCGGGTCGGGCAGGATGCCCAACGGCTGGAAGCTCGACCCGGCAGGGACCCAGGTGCTCACCAACCGCGCAACGACGGGAGTGTGGATGTCCCCCACGGGCAGCGACATCTACGCCACGACTTCGGGGATCTTCGAGGAGGCCGTCGTCCACGTCGACGGCACGACACTGCTCCCGACGCCGACACTCGTATCGGACACGTTCCAAGGCGTCGCCGGGGACGCAGCCGGCAATATCTGGGTGTCGGGCGGCTCCGCCGATCGTGTGTGGCAGTTCAAGGCGGTAGGTCCCGCTCTCGTGGATGCCCGGCTGGCGGGCCCCGCACCGGACGCACCCAACAAGGGGATCCCGGTCACCGGCTACCCGGGCAACATGCTGCTCGAGGGCTCGAAGCTCTTCGTCGCGGGCAACGTCAGCGTCCCCTCCAAGGTGGCGGCCGCCGAGTCAGGTGGGACGCCCTGCCCGACGTCGTCGAAGATCTGCTCGGTCGTCAATGTCGTCGACGTCTCCAATCCCGACGCTTCCTCCCCGGCTGTCAAAGCCATCCCCGTCGGCCGGGACGCCTACGGCATGGCCTACCGGCCCGGCGCATCCGCTTCGGACCCGTCGACCCTTTACGTGACCAACTGGGCGGACCAAACCGACCCCGCCCGCAGCGGCGGAGTGGGGACAGGAACGGTTTCGGTGGTCCGAGTCAACCCTGACGGATCCGGCAACGAGGTCCAGGTGGTGCCTGTCGGCCTGGAGCCGACCGGAATCGCCCTCTCCCCAGACGGCAGCACCGCGGTGGTCACCGACGCGGGTTCCGACACGATCAGCGTGTTGAAGGTAGATCCCGACACGGGTGACCTCGCGGTGACTGAGACGCTCCCTGTTCTGGGCAACGGAGTGCCGCTGGGAGCGTCACCCGTGTCGGCCGCGTTCTCGTCGGACGGGTCTCTGCTGTTCGCCGCCCTGTCGGGAATGAACGCGGTCGAGGTCTTCTCTGCGGCGAACGGTCACGTCTCCGCCATGCACCAGAAGCTGCGGGACACGACGTTCGACGGGCGGCCGGTCCCGGATCTCACCGTCGGTGGAACGTTCATCCCGACGGGTTGGTATCCCGACGCCATGGCCTACGGCAAGGCACCGGGAGGCGGCCCGCGTCTAGTGGTGGCGAACTTGCGCGGTGAGGGAGCAGGGCCCGGGTACTACGGCCAGACCGAGCCGCTGGTCGGCTCCTCGACCGAAGGCAGCCTGTCGGTCATAGACCTGCCCGGATCGTCAGCGTCCGGCGAGTGGAACGCCTGGACGAAGCGCTTCGTCGAGGACGATCAGCTCGCGCCACTGTGGGCCCACGACGTCGCCGACCCGGCGTCCAACCCATGTCTGCCGGCACCATTGCCCGACGGCTCCAGCATCACGAGCGGGGTGATCTGCGGGGTCGCGAAAGGCAGTGTCGACCCGAAGTCGATCCACGTGGTGATCATCGAGGCGGAGAACAAGACCTTCGACTCGTACTTCGGGGACACGGGAGCGGTTCTCCGCAATGCCGACGCCGACCCGCAGTGGACGGAGTACGGCGACGCCGTCACGACCAACCAGCACAATCTCGCCGAGACCTACAACGTCGACGACAACTTCTGGAACGAAGGAGCCGAGGCGTCGACGCTCGGCCACAGCTGGCTGTCCGGCGCGTACACCACTCTCGACCGTGAACTGACGTGGGGTCCCGACTATTCGCAGAACCTGCGCGGGCAGCGATCCAACGGGCAGTACGCGGCGGGTTCGCCCGGAAGCCTCTCAGGGCCCACCGATCCGGATGTGAACGCCCAGGAGTCGGTCATGCTGAACCCGAGGCAACTGTTGATCGACCAGGCTTACGGAGCCGGCATGACCGTACGGTTGTTCGGGACCGACACCCGGCCAGGGTCGCCGGCTGTCGCCGCGGGCAACCAGGTGCCCCAGGACCTGTGGGGAGAGTCGGGCTCCGACGTCAGCACCGATCTGGCGTGGCCGGACGTCGATCGCGCCGCCATGTTCCTGCACGGTTCGACCGTCTCGCACGCATGGGATGTTCTCGAGGGGCAGACACCTCCGAAGTGGTACGGCCAGACGATCCAGTTCAAGCCGGCGGACAAGCAGAAGTTCACCCTCGACGGGTGGGACTCGGCGTACGCGTCGTGCACGGCCGGCGGCAGGTCCGACGACCAGTGCCAGCAGAGCATGCCCAACCTCGTGTACATGCAGCTGCCCGAGAACCACACCTACGACGTGTCCAACGTATTCAACCCCCAGGACCCGACGCCCCAATCGATGGTCGCCGACAACGACTACGCGATCGGCGAGATAGTCCAAGGCCTGTCGAAGAGCCCCTTCTGGTCGCACACTCTCGTGATGATCACCGAGGACGACAACCAGTTCACGGGCGATCACGCGGACATCCACCGCACCTTCCTGCTCACCGCCGGCGGCATCGCCCGGCCGCTCGGGAGCGAGGGGCTGGCAGCCACCCAGGTGGGTTCGTTTGCGTCGGTGGACAAGACCACCGAGGCGCTTCTCGGCCTGCCACCCATGACCCTTTTCGACGCTAGGGCGGTACCCCTCCAACAGATCGTCTCCGATCAGGTTGGGACCAACAAGGCCGCCTACACGGCGGTGTACCCACCCACTCCCTTCCTCTCCGGTCGGGTTCCCGGCCAGTAGCTCTGCTCGTCACCGACACCCGGTATCCGGGGTTGGTGTGGCATGGGGCGCGAGGATGCCCCCATGGCAGAGATCTATCAGCACGTCCCCCACCCACACGTGGCCCTCCGCTCGACGAAGGGCCCCGCGAAGACCGTCGACCAGAGGCGACTCAACCACCCGAATCCGGTCATCCGTCTCAACGCGCGGGTTGGGCTGCGGATCACGATCGTGGTCGGCACCATGTGGTGTGCGTACATGTTCACGCTCATCGCGCTGATCAGCGCCCCGTCAGCGTTCAAGTCCGGCAATACCACGATCATCATCGCCTGGGTTTCCTCGAACTTCCTGCAGCTGATCCTGCTGCCGATCATCATCGTCGGGCAGAACATCCAGGCGAAGGCGGCCGACCAGAGGTCGGAGGACACCTACAACGACGCCGATGCCATCCTCCACGAGGCTCTGCAGATCCAGCAGCACCTGCAGGCCCAGGATGCAGAGCTCGAGAAGATCCTGGGGATGGTCCGGGGCGCCGCCTCCAGCTGAGTACGTGTGTTGAGCGCAGCGTGACGCAAGACCGAGTGCTACCGGTTACCACTGGGTAGAACAACGGTTCAGGCGGAAATCGAGCATTGGAGGACTGCATGACGAGCCAGACCGGCGCGGCCCAGCGGATCACCGATCGAATCGTGGGAAAGGCCAAGAAGATCGCAGGGTCCATTATCTCGGACCGGGCACTTCAGCGCGAGGGCGAACTGCACGAGCAGAAGGCCGACGCCGCTATCCAGGCGGAAAGGGAGGCGGCCGAAGCAGAGCGGAATGCGGCCCGGGCGGAGATACGCGAGCGGGAACGGGAGCTCACGATCGAGGAGCAGCAACTCCGCAAGGACCAGCTAATCGACGCACGAGAGACGGTTCACGAGCGTGAAATCGCTCAACAGGAGGCCCAGATAGAGTCGGACCTGGAGCGGTCGACGCGCCAGGCCGAATCCCGGGAGCATGCCGGTGAGGCTGCTCTCGCGCACAACCAGGCTGCCGCCGCCGCCGAGCGGGCACAGGAGTTACGCGAGGCCGCGAAGGCAGAAGGCGAAGCAGATCGGGCGGAGCGTCGGGCTGAGGCCTACGACGACGTGGCGGACCGCAAGTAATCGCTGGTTCGCAACCGACACAACAAGGAGTGCTGACAAGTGCAGATCCAGGACATCCCTCGGGCCTACGTGCGGACGACACTTCGTGCCATCCGCATGCCGATCGATCTCAGCGAGTCCATCGCGAGGCGAAACGGAGACGATCGACGGCCCTGGCCTCCAGCGGTCGTATTCG
Organism: Acidimicrobiales bacterium; assembly: GCA_035533095.1. Taxonomy (NCBI): domain Bacteria; kingdom Bacillati; phylum Actinomycetota; class Acidimicrobiia; order Acidimicrobiales; species Acidimicrobiales bacterium. The sequence goes on from DATLUM010000069.1 coordinate 19,525, forward strand.
ACGCCGTCCAGGGGGGGATCAAGAAGGCGATCGGTTCGCTCCTACGTGACGAGCGGCTGGTCGAAGAAGGCAAGTTGAACCAGGCGGCCGCCAAGGAACAGCGCCAGGCTCTATTGCTCGGGGCGGTCGCGGACTCCAGACGCGAGCGCGCAGAGGAGCGTTTCGAGGAGCGCTCTGAACAGGTCGCCAAGGCGCGCAACGCGACGCACGCCAGGGCGGGCACCGAGAAGAAGACCGCCGAACGCGTGGCCGGCGCCAAGCGGCGGAGCCTCGAGTCAAAGGCGGAGAAGCTGGCCGAGGACGACGCACGGCTGGACGCGGTGGCCCAGGAATCGCTGGCGCGCAAGGAACGAGCGTCCCGGGCGCGCCAGATCGAGACCGAGCGGCGTGCCATAGCGAAGGAGCGGCGCGCCGTGGCCAGCGAAGCGGCGGTGGCTGATCTCGACGCAGAGATCGAGGCGAGCAAGCAGGCGCGCCAGTCGGATTGACAGCCGCGCCGGGTCAGGAGGCCGGTTTCCCGGCCTCGTGCTGGGACTGACTTCGTCAGCGAGCCCTTCCGGTCCCTAACCTGGTGCCATGGGCCGGCGAGACGACGCTAAGAATCCAGACCAGGACGGCAAGAAGAAGGCGCGTATTCGGGGCGCCGTCGGCCGGGGGCTGATGAAGATCCCGTTACTCCGGCACTGGTACATCAGGCGAACCCTGAAGTTCATCGAGAAGTCCAAAGCCAAGGGGCGCCGCCTGCCTGAGGGGATGTCCGAAATGGCGCGGCAGCTGTCCCTGGTCCCCAAGGACAAGCGGGAGCAACTCCTCGAGGACGCGCTTCTGGCCGAACAGGAGATGCCGAACATGTCGCGGGAGTTCCGCCGCGCGGCGGCCCGGAAGCGCCTGAGCACGAGCAACGACACCCGCTACAGGGCCGGCCGGCCGCCTGGTGCCAGCAAGCAGCGCCGCCCCCGCCCCCGCTGAGGGGGTTCGCTGAACTGCCTGAGTGGTTCAGGCGGCGAGGCGTCGCCTCTTCTCCGCGACCGTGCGCGCGACGGCCTTTCCGAACAGCTTGGCCGTGTGCGGGAGGGTCTTGAGGAAGCTCGGGTCGAGGAACCCGCCGGCCTGATCGTCGAAAATCCCGTGCGCGCCGGCGTCGCGGTCGGAGTCCACGGGCTCCCACAGGTTGGCCGGACGGTCGCCCGACGCCGGCTCGGACGTGAGCTGTGAGCTCCACGCGCCGAGGGCCGCGTACTGGTTGCCGAGGCCGGGGAACACCGAGCCGGCGGCGACGAGCATCTTGTTCCACGAGCCGACGATCTTGGAGCGCCGGCCGTCGAATGCGGCCTCGAGGATGAACTTTGCAGGTATCTCGGGCTGGTAGATGGGCGGGACGGGCTGGGGGTGCTTGTCCATGGCGTTCTCGCACCACTCGAACTGCGGCGTGTTGACGGCGGGCAGGTGGACCATGCTCATGCGGACGTTGCTGCCCTCATGGAGGAGCTCGGCCCGGGTGGACTCGAAGAAACCGCGGCACGCGAACTTCGACGAGCAGTAGGCGGACTGCAGCGGGATGCCTATGAACGCGAGAGCCGACCCGACGTTCACGATCGACCCGCGGTCGCGGGGTCGCATGCGCGCCAGAGCGGCCTTAGTGCCCCAGACCTGCCCGAGGAACGTCACCTCGACCGCGCGCTTGAAATCGTCGGGGTCGATCTCCCAAGCGGGGGCGAAGGCGGTGGTCATGGCGTCGTTGACCCAGACGTCGATGGGGCCGAGCTCCGATTCCGTGCGTTCGGCTGCGGCCTCCACCTCTTCGTACTTGCTCACGTCGGTCGGTATCGCGAGCGCCCGGACCCCCGCGGCGGTCACGTCTTTCTCCGCAGCCTCGAGACCAGCCGAGCCGCGCGCCAGAAGTGCCAGGTCGAACCCTTCGTTGGCGAATGCCTGGGCAGTGGCTCGTCCGACCCCGGCCGACGCGCCTGTGATGACGGCGATGCGGCGTTCTGGCATGTTCTGGTTCCTCCTGTCGTAGTTAGGCGATGCGGTAATGCTCGGCGTCGGCCTCTTTGAAGGTGAGGCCGTGGCCGGGCGCGTCCGGGGCGGGCTGCAACGCGCCGCGCCGGGGCGAGAGCGTGCCGTCGAAGAGCATGTCCTCGATGCGCACGTGGTCGTGGAAGTACTCGAGGTGCCGAAGGTTCGGCGCCGCTATCGCGACGTGCGCGTGCAGGTTGGGCGCACAGTGACCTGATATCTGCAGGTTGTTGGCCGCAGCGAGATGCGCCACGGCCATCCACCCGGTGATCCCGCCGCAGCGGGTGACGTCCGCCTGCACGCAGTCGACCGCGCCAGCCGTGATCATCGGCGCGAAGTACCACGGCGAATAGCCGTACTCGCCGGCCGCGACGTCGATGCGGCACTGGTCGCGAACCTCGCGCAGTCCCGCGAGATCGTCGGACGAGACAGGCTCCTCGAACCAGGTGACCGCCCAGGCGTCGCTCATCACCTGCGCCACCCGGATGGCCTGCTTGGGGGTGTACCCGCCGTTGGCGTCGACGTAGAGCTCGACGTCGTCACCGATCACCTTGCGAGCGAGCCCGACCCGATGCAGGTCCCTCTTCTCGTCGCGGCCCCAGGACTCGCCGATCTTGATCTTGACGCGGGGAAGCTTCCACTCCCCCACCCAGTGCTCCAACTGCGCCCGCGTCGTGTCGTCGTCGTAGGTCGTGAACCCGCCGCTGCCGTAGATGGGCACGTCGTCGGCGGCCCTGCCCAGTAGGCTCGACAGCGGCACGCCGAGCAGGCGCGCCTTGAGGTCCCAAAGGGCCGTGTCGACTGCCGAGATCGCGCACGCCGCCACTCCGGGCTGGCCCAGGTTGCGGCACGCCTTGAGCATCTCCCGCGTCGCGTACGGGACGTCGAGAGCGTCGACACCCTTCACGACGCCGGCGAGTTTCTCGTCAACGATGATCTTTGCGGCCTTGGCGCAGTAGGTCCAGGCGAGCCCATGCTCTGCGCCGGCCGACACCTTCACGACGACCATGACAGTCGAGTCCCAGGTGAGTGTCCCGTCACCCTCGGGCCTGTCGGTCGGTATCTCGTAGGCCGCCGCAGTCACCTCGGTAACGGGCGTCCCGCCACGGGCGCGTTCAATCACCGCTGAGTCCTCCACACTCCATAGAGACTCAGTACTTACCCTTTTCGGGCCACTGATCGCCGGCGCTCGCGGCTTGCGGGATTATCCGGCCTTACAGTCGGGTAGCGCCGGGTCCTACCCGCCGGAGCGCCCTCTAAAGATCAGGCGGTGTGAGCGCCGGCTACCTGCTCGAGACCAAGCTCGGCAATGCTGATGTCGCGCATCTCGACCTTGCGGATCTTGCCGGTGACCGTCATGGGCAACGACTCGGACACCCGCACGTACCTGGGGATCTTGTGATGCGCGATCCTGCCCTCGCAGAACTTCCGGAGAGCCGCCGCATCCATGACGGGAGCGCCCGGCTTCAGCCGCACCCAGGCCATGATCTCCTCTCCGTAGCGCTCGTCGGGCACCCCGATCACCGCCACATCCTCGATGTCCGGGTGGCTGTAGAGGAATTCTTCGACCTCGCGCGGATAGATGTTCTCCCCGCCGCGAATGACCATGTCCTTGATCCGGCCGACGATGTTTACGTACCCGTCGTCGCGCATGACAGCCAGGTCTCCCGTGTGCATCCAGCGGCCCTCGTCGATGGCCTCAGCCGTCTTGGCAGGCTCGTCCCAGTAGCCGAGCATGACCGAGTACCCGCGGATGCAGAACTCGCCGGGCTCCCCCCGCGCGACGACGAGGCCGGTGGCCGGGTCGACCACCTTGATCTCGACATGCGGCATGGCACGCCCGACGGTCGCCGTCCGCCTGTCGAGGTCGTCGTCGGCCCGGGTCTGCGTGGACACCGGGGAGGTCTCGGTCATGCCGTACGCGATGGCGACATCGGTCATGTGCATCTCGTTGATGACGCGCTTCATGACCTCGACGGGACAAGGCGACCCGGCCATGATCCCGGTCCGCAGCGAAGCCAGGTCGTATCCGGAGAACCCCTCGAGACCGAGCTCGGCGATGAACATGGTCGGCACGCCGTACAGCGAGGTGCAGCGCTCCTGCTCGACGGCTTCGAGGGTCGCGACCGGGTCGAACGACGGGGCCGGAATCACGATCGTCGACCCGTGAGTCGTGCTTCCGAGGTTGCCCATCACCATGCCGAAGCAGTGGTAGAAGGGCACCGGCAGGCACACCCGGTCCTCTTCGGTGTAACCGAGCATCTCGGCTACGAAGAACGCGTTGTTGAGAATGTTGTGGTGCGACAGGGTTGCACCCTTGGGGAAGCCTGTCGTACCGGATGTGTACTGGATGTTGATCGGCTCGTCAAACTCCAGCCTGCTCGAAACGCCATCGAGGTCATCGTCGCTCACCCGCGTGCCGGACGACTCGAGAGCGTCCCACGTCGCATCACCGATGTAGATCACGTCGCGCAGGGTCTCGATCCCAGGGGCGATCTCCTCGACCATCGTGCGGTAGTCGCTCGTCTTGTGTTGCGTAGCGCTGACGAGAGTGCCCACACCTGACTGGCGAAGCACGTACTCCAGTTCCGAGACCCGGTAGGCCGGATTGATGTTGACGAGGATCGCACCCACGAGCGCAGTCGCGTACTGCAGCGCAACCCATTCCGGGCAGTTGGGAGACCAGATGCCGACCCGGTCACCTTTCTCCACACCTGAAGCAAGCAAGCCCTTCGCCACCGCCCGCGTCCATCCGAGCAGCTCGGCGTAGGACCACCGGCGCCCCGACGGGCAGTCGACCAGAGCCTCCCGATCGGGAAACCGGGTCGCCGTCCGGGTCAGGTTTTCACCGATCGTCTCGCCGAGCAGCGGAACATCGGAGGTGCCGTGCTCGTAGGAGGGCTTCGACGTCACGCGCCAAAGCTAGCGCCGCATTATTCGAACTTCAGCCGCAAGAAACCATCGGCGGCTGCGTTAAGGAGTTGCTCGGCCGATAAGGCCGGGCCACCCTTTCGGAGGCGCCGGCGCTTCCGTAGGGGGCGGCCCCAGACAGGTGCGGCCGTCGAGGCTACGGATGGGTTGCCTCGGCGGCCGTGCCTCCGCCCGGTGTGGGCGTGAACGACAACCGGAGGCGAAGCGGGCCGGCGATCCCGCCGAGCGGCGACCGCCACTCTGGAGGCTCCGCGACCGTCACGGCGGGCATCGCCGCGGCGAGCAGCGGCAGCGCCTCCTGCATCTCCGCTCTGGCGAGGTTGGCGCCGAGGCAGTGGTGCGCCCCGCCCCCGAAGCTGACATGAGACTCGTGTTCGGCCGTGGGATCGAACCCGTCGGGATCGTCGTAAACCGCAGGATCGTGGTTGGCCGCCACCAGCGACAGTGACACGAGTGTGCCGGCCGGTATCAGCCACTCTCCCACCTCCAGGTCGGTGGTCGTGACCCTCGGGACGACGGACACGACGCCGGCGAAGCGCATGATCTCGTCGACGGCCTTCGGGGCTAGGCCCGGGTCGTGGGCGAGGGCCTCCCAGTGGTCGTGATGCTCGGCGAAGATCGTCATGGCGACGGCCAGCTGGTTGCGGGTGGTGTCGTAGCCGGCGAACAAGAGACCGCCGAGGAGGGACAGGAGCTCGGAGTCGTTGAGCCGGTCGGAGCCGTCGCGGGCGGTGATGAGCTCGGTTACGAGATCGTCGCGGGGGTTCTTCCGCCGGTCCGCAACGAGCCCTGTCAGGTATTCGCTCATCTGGCTCTGGGCCGCCTCGACCTCGGCGCGGTACTGAAACAACTCCAAGGACAGCAGGTGGGTCAAAGCGTCCCCCCACTTCGCGAACAGGCCGTGGTCCTTGCGGGGAACGCCCATGAGGTGGGCGATGACCTGCACCGGGTAATGGTCGGCAAACTCCGACATGAACTCGCACTCGCCTCGGCCCGAGAAGGCGGCTGTCAGCTCGCGTACGAGCTGGCGCATGAACTCCCTGTGGCCGTCGGCGGCCCTGGGGGTGAACGACCTCGAGACGAGACGGCGGAGCCTCGTGTGATCGTCACCCTCGAGCCCGAGGAGGGAGGCGGCGGCGAGATCGTAGAGAGGCCCGTCGTTGACTCCCTGAAGGCGCAGGAGGTGAAGGAGCGAGCTGTGCAACGACCGCTCCCGGAGAAGCTCGTGAACCCCCGCCTTGTCTATGACCGACGCGCCGATCGGCGTCCGCAGAACGCTCGACTCCTTGCGTAGGGCAGCGACGTAGGGGTCGGGGTTCGTCTGGAAGTCCGGGTCGAACAGATCCAGGTATGGCGCTTCGGACAGCGGACGCATATGTCGATTTTGTCATAGTCTCGCGAGTCGTCTTCGGAAAGGCGGTCGATGACCTCACTCGAACCGGGCCCGTCGCGAACATTCGGTGGATGGGGTCCTCCGCCCCGGACACGGAGGCGCCTCCGGCCGAACCGACCGCGCCGGCTCGCCGCGCTGGTCGCCTCCGTCGCTTGCGTCGGGATCGCAGCGGGGATCGCGCTGGCGGCCCTGGACCAGGGTTCTTCCGGCTCCCGGCATGCCGGCGCTCCTCCGCCCGACCTGACCCGCAGGACAGTCGACTCGATGTCCGCGATCGTCGCGGCCAGTGCTGCTGACCGCTCAAGGGTCATAGCCGCGATCAACGAGGTGCAGTCATGCGCTCTCGCTGCAGCCCAGGGGCAGGCGGCCGTCGAGTCGGTGATCAATGACCGCCGGGGAGCGGTAGCGCAACTCGAACGCTCCGCAGCCGCCGGGCCGGCGGCTGCGGTGGTCAACGATCTGACGACGACGTTGAACGCGTCCATAAGCGACGACGTGAGCTACATGAGCTGGATGAGTGACATCGCCGGAGGGCACGCCACGTGCGGCGGAAACCCAATGACCGACCCGAACTTCGCGGCAGCGGAGGCCCAGTCCGACCGGACCAACTTCGACAAGGAGGTTTTCGTCGAGGCCTGGAATCCGTTGGCGGCGAAGTACGGCAAGCCGACATACCACGCCGAGGACTTCTGAAAGGTCTGCTCAGCCCCGAGATCTCGGTCCGTAGCGACCGACCTGCAACGGGTCGGACCCCTCGGGGGCGGCAACTTCAACTATCCGCTCGGGCACGTCGTCGAACTCGGTGCGCAGGGCCCTCGACATGACCGCGTGCTGGAAGTACAGGGCGTTGATGTAGGTGAGCTCGAGGATCTCCTCGTCGGACAGATGCGACCGGAGGGCTTCGAACAAGCCGTCCGGCACCCGCCCGTGGTCGTAGACGAGGCAGTCCGTGTACGCAAGAACCAGGCGCTCGACCTCGTCGAAGCAACTGGCCGCCGGCCAGTGAGGCACGGCCTCGATCTTCTCCTCGAGGACGCCGAGAGCCCTCAACGATTTGCAGTGCTGCGAGAAGACGAACTGGCTTTGCGAAGCCCACCCGACCCGCGTCTGGCCGAGCTCCCGGAGCACTGGGTCGAGCTTGCGTTCGGGGTTCCGGTAGACGCCGAAACCCTGGACCGAGTGCTCGAGGATGTCGGGGACCGCTGCGAAGACCGTCCACCAGTCGCCCGGTGACCCCGACTCGGTGCCGGGTTGCCCGACGGGGTCGTCATCACCGAAGAGGTACTGGTACATCGCTCTGACGATCGGAGCCTTGGCTTCCGACCGCGGTACCTGGCGTAGTCGTGGCATGACCTTGGTCGGGCGGGCTCAGCTGAGCGCGCTGGCGCCAGCGGGGTCGTGGGCGACGTCGGATTCCGACAGGGTGCGTGTCCAGGCTGCGAACTCGAGCAGGATGCCGTCGGGGTCCTGGAAGTAGACCGACCTGACGAAAACTCCCGGATGCATGTCCTTGCTGACGCCCCACTCGCTGTCGTCGTGGTTGACGACCTCGCTGCACTCGATACCGGCCTCGCGCAGGCGTTCGGCGTAACCGTCGATCGCTTCCAGCGGCACGTTGAACGCGACATGGTTCATGGAGCCGACAGCGGAGAGGATCTCGCCGGTGTCAGGACGTGCCGAAGGGGCGGTCACGCCCGGGACCGCCTCCGGGGCGTTGGGGAACCAGAAGAACGCGAGGCAGTCCCCGTTTCCGCAGTCGAAGAAGAAGTGCTGGCCCATGCCCGTCGGCAGCTCGATCGTCTTGACGAGTTTCATGCCAAGGACGTCCCGGTAGAAATGGACGGTCCGGTTCATGTCGCTGCAAACCAGTGCCAGGTGATTCACGCCGCGGAATTCAAAGGGCCGGGACATGTGGACCTCCTCGTGTCTTTGACTGCAATGTATTAGCCGATCGTGGACGAGGGGATCGACAAGCAGAACGACGCCGGCCCTACTGCAGGTATTCGGGATAGTCGTTCGCGAAGCGTTCCATTGCGCCGATGGCTTCCCGGCTGGACTGCCAGGGCTTCACGAGGACGCGGGTGACGCCGGCGCCGGCGTAACCCTCGAGGTCTGCACGGCTCGAGACCGGCAGGCCCAGCGTGATCTCGACGTGCGGGTCGCGGCCGGCGGCTTCGCGCTGCGCCCGGATGCGGGCGAGGGACGCCGGGATCTCGTCGAGGGTGTGGTTCATCGGTATCCAGCCGTCGCCGAGGAGGGCGGCCCGTCGGATCGCGGCGGGCCCGTCACCGCCGATGTGCATTGGAAGGGGCGACTGGACGGGCTTCGGCTCGAACATCACCGGGTCGAAATCGAAATGGCGCCCATGGTGCTCGACCTCGGATTCGATCCAGAGGCGCCGGCAGATCTCGATGGCCTCGTCGACGCGGCTTCCTCTCGACGAGAAGTCGAGGCCGGCGGCGCGCCACTCCGCTTGCAGCCAGCTCGCCCCGATTCCAAGCTCGACACGGCCTTGCGAGACGACGTCGAGTGTGGCGACGGCCCTCGCCGTGGTGAAGGGGTGGCGTAGCCCGATGTTGAACACCTGGGTCCCGAACCGGACCCGCTCGGTACAGCCGGCGAGCATCGCCATGTAGACGAAGGGATCGAACACCGGGGTGTCGGGACGGATGGGCGGGTGATCGGATCCGTGCATCGGGCTGCCGCTCATGGAAACGGGGAGGACGAGATGTTCGGGGAGCCACACGGACTCGAACCCGAGCCGGTCGGCGGTCTGGGTGGCTTCCTTCCAGACACGCGGGTTGAGCGTCCCGAGCGAGATTCCGATCTTCAGGAGTCCCGCGGCGCGAGGCATCGCCGGAGGGTACCCTCGCCCCATGGCAAGCATCCAAGTAGAAGGCGAGATCCCCGCTCCGCTCGACGATGTCTGGAAGATCGTCTCCGACTTCGGCGGTTTTCTCGAGGCGCGGGGTATCCCCGTTGAGGTCGAGGGCCAGGGAATCGGCGCGCTGCGCAAGCTGATGCTCGGCTCGAGCGTGCTCATCGAGCGCTTGGAGAGCATCGACGAGGACTCGCACTCGACGTCGTACTCGGTCGTGGAAGGACCACTGCCCGCAAAGGACTACCTCGGGATCATTCGAGTGGAGGCCGCCGGCGACTCGACCACCCGTATCGTTTGGTCCTCGACGTTCGAGGCGGCCGGCGAGATGAGCGAGGCGGACCTCGCCGAGATCATCACCGGGGCCTACCGCAGAGGCATCAAGGGCCTGCAGCGGCACTTCGGGGGCTGACGTTTTTGCGAGACGATTCCGTTTTGCGGGGCGAGGACGTCGTCATATGACGCCTGTGTCCCGCAAAAAGGGCACTGTCCGTCCGCGGTGACGAGGATATAGGGGCGACCGTCCGTTTCAGGCATCGGGCTGCTTTGCCTTTGCGGCGGTCCGGCCGCGGAGCATGGACAGGCCGGCGTTGACACCACGACCCCCCGAGAGGAGCCACTTGGGGACGGGGAAGGCACAGTGGCGCACCAGACCATCCCCTTCGGCGTCACCGGGGTGGAGGATCTCGATCGTCACGTCCCGTGGGTGCGGCTCCCCGAGCGGTGCGACCAGAACAGCGACCACACCTCCTCCCGGGTGCCCTCGACGTCCACGGAGTAGGTGTGCTCCTGCACGGCGGGAGACTATCTCCGGCGGTTAGTGGACATCACGGCCGGCGGCCGATCTCGGCGTGAGCTCGGCCCGTGAGCTCCCACCTCCGGTCCTGCCCTCGGTGGTGCAGGACGACCGTCGCGTCCGCGACCTCGCTGTTGGTGCACGTGGCGGTGGAGCCGTCGGGGTCTGTGTAGGAAAGCGCCACGCCGCGGTCCGCCGGGATACCGACCTCTACATGAAGCCGGCGGGTCCCGACCCGACCCGCAATGGTGAAGCCGGACTGGCCGATCCGTGTCCGCAACATCGGAGCGACAAGCAGCGGGACGCGAGGCCAGTCCGCCTCGCCGGGGAGGCGCAGCGCCACCATCGCGAGAGGCGGAACGCCGCGCAGCGCGGGTCGGCGCGCGGTCGCTGATACGAGCTCCAGCACGGCCCCGTCGTCGAGGTCGGCGTGCAGCCAGCACCAGCGGTGGGCGTTGGAGTGCCCGTATATGCGGGCGACCGCTCCCCTGCCTTCGACTCGGGTGTGGAGACCGTCGACGCTCGAGTCGACGGCGAACGTTCCCCTGAAGGTCGCCGATGGCCAGGGAACACACTGCGCTCCTGGCAACAGGTGCCGTTGCCAGACCGTCCGACCGAACGTGAACAGCGGCGCGGACAGATCGTCGAAAGCGAGATCCCACGCGAGGCCGCCGGCTGAACCTGCGAGCCGGCCGGGACCGATCGTCGAGCTGCCAACCGCGAGCCAGGTCGCGGCGTCTGTCTCGGCGATTGGATCGGGACCGAACCGCTCGGTGCGCGGCGCGCCGCCGGCGGGGAACACGGAGGCCCATCCGTGCGCGTACGGGGCGGTGTCGGGGCGTTCAGCGTTTGGCGCGACCGTCTCGTAATGCAGCCAGTAGCCGGCGCCGGTGGTCGTGTCGGTGAACGTCGCGTACCAGACCTCGACGCGGCCGGGCCGCCCGTCCCAAAGCGGTGCCCCGAGCAGCCGGGTATCAGCCGACGGGGTCTCCCTCGACGAGATGGTCCATGCTTCGCACGGCATCGATGAACTCGTCGACCATCTCGAGCACCACCGCCCTGGCCGGGCGGACCTTGTCGAGGGATCCGACCACTTGGCCGACGAAGTACGTCGCCAACTCGCGTGCCTCGGAGTCCGGACGGTTCGAGGCCTGGTGGATCCGGTACTGCGGGTCGCCGATCAGCGCTGTCTGTAGAGGCATCCCGAGCGGATCGGGCGTGTCGGGGCGATCCCACTCGTCGGTCCATGCCGTGCGCAGCATCCGAGCCGGTTTCCCGGTGAGCGACCGCGAACGGACGGTGTCGGAGGACCCCGCCTTCAGGAACTTCTCCTTCACCACAGGCGGGGTCTCGGCTTCCTCAGTAGTGAGCCACACCGACCCGCACCACACACCCTCGGCACCGAGCGCGAAGGCCGCGGCCATCTGGCGGCCGCGGGCGATGCCGCCGGCGGCCAGCACCGGTACCGGCGCGACAGCGTCCACCACCTCGGGAACGAGCACCATCGTGGCGACCTCGCCCGTGTGCCCTCCGGCCTCGGTGCCCTGGGCGACGATGAGGTCCACGCCGGCTTCCGCGTGACGCAGAGCGTGCTTCTTGGAGCCGGCAAGAGCGGCAACGACCACGCCGTGCGAATGAGCGCGCTCCACGAGGTCCGCCGGCGGCGGGCCGAGGGCGCTTGCGACGAGCCGGATGCGGTGGTCGAAGGCGACGTCCAGGAGCGGTCCGTAGCCCTTCGGGGAGACGTTGAGACCCGCCCCGGGGGAAAGGCGTTCCTCGTCGGTCGGCACGGGGATGCCGTACCGGGCGAGCATGTCGTCGAGGAACGCCTTGTGCTCCGCCGGAAGGAGGGCCCGCACCTGCTTGGCGTCGATGCCCCCCTCTTCCGCACCGACGTACTTGGGTGGCAGCAGAAGGTCCACCCCGTAGGGCTTGCCGTCGGTGTTGTCCTCGATCCAGGAAAGCTCGGTTTCGAGAAGCTCCGGGCTGTGCCCCACCGCCCCGAGTACGCCGAAGCCGCCCGCCTTCGAAACGGCCGCAACGACGTCGCGGCAGTGGCTGAAGGCGCATATCGGGAACTCCACGCCGAGCATCTCGGCCACGCGCGTCCTCATGGGCCGACGGTACGTCGTTATTGACTGATATGTCAATCGAGACGTTAGAGTCGGACCGTGCCCGAGCCACTGTCACAAGAGCAGCAACAGGAGCGACGCCTGGCGGTTCGCGAGATCATGCCGAAGACCCCTTTCCTGGCCGGGCTCGGCATCGTGTTCGAGAGATACGAGCCCGACGAGGTGACCATCAGGCTGCCTTTCCGGGAGGACCTCACCAACGACGGCACCTACTTCCATGGCGGCGTCATCGCATCGGTCATCGACACGACGGGAGCGGCCGCAGCGTGGTCCAACCACGACTTCGACAAGGGAAGCCGCGCCTCGACGGTGTCCATGACCATCCAGTATGTGGGGGCCGCCAAGAAGTCCGACCTGATATGCCACGCGCGGACCGTGCGCCGGGGCAAGGAGCTCACGTTCACCGAGATCACCGCGACCGATGCCGACGGTCGCACCGTCGCCCACGGCGTGCAGACCTACCGGATCGTGTGAACGGCCGGATCGTGATGCGGGGCCGGAGGAGACCATGAGTCCCAAGACTGGCGTGGCGGCTGTCGCGCGCCGGCCGAGGCGGGCATCGAGCGAGGACGACAAGGCTCGCCGGCGCGAATCGCTGCTGGCCGCGGCCAAGAAGGTGTTCGCGGAGAAGGGGTTCCACGGGACGACGATGGGCGATGTCGCGAAGGCGGGTCGTTCGTCGTACGGAACGGTGTACTGGTACTTCCCCTCCAAGGACGCTCTCTTCCACGAGCTCATGGACAACCAAAAGGAGTCTCTCCGCCGCCACATCCTCTCCGCCGTCGTCGACTCAGCCGGGGCGAACCCGGGGCTGCCCGACCTGACGGCGACCCTGGAGGCAGCGATCCGGGCCACGTTCGAGTTCTTCGAAGCGGACAAAGCGACGGTGAAACTTCTCTTCCGGGATTCGTACGCGATGGGCAACCGCTTCGAGAAGCACCTGTTCGCGATATACGAGGGGTTCATATCGGATCTGTCCGACCTGATCACAGAGGCGCAGAAGCGCGGCGAGATCGTCGAGGCGCCGGCGCACGTCGTGGCATTCTCCATAGCGGCTCTCGTGGGCCAGCTCGCCTACCGCAGGCTGACAACCGACGACGGCCTCGACGCCGGTGTGATCGCACAGTTCGTCGTGAACCTTCTCCTGGATGGGCTGAGACCGAGGTGACTCGCGGTGGTTGACCCCGAACGTATTCCGGTGGTCGTCGCGGTAGGCGAGGCGAGCGAGCGCGAGGCGCTCGTCAGCCCGCTGGACCTGGCGGAACGAGCGTCGGCGGCAGCACTCGCCGGTACCCGCGCCCTGGGTTCCGCGATCGACAGGGTGGAGGTCGTGAGGATTCTCGCCGGTGGCGGACAGGCGCCGGCGTCGGAGCTGGCCGTTCGTCTCGGCATCAAGCCGAAGGCGAAGGCCACGACGACCGTCGGGGGCAACACACCCCAGTGGCTCGTCGGGAGGGCGGCCGACGACATCGCGGCAGGCCGGGTACGCGCGGTTCTGATCGCCGGCGCCGAGGCTTTGCGCAGCCACCAGGCTCGAAGGAGCGCAGGGGCGGCACCGTCGAGCGCCGAGGATCCGCCGGATCCGGTCATCGGGGATGACCGGCCCGGGCTGTCCGACGTGGAGGTGGCGTCGGGTCTGTTCCTTCCGGCACACGTCTATCCGCTCTTCGAGAGCGCCATCGCAACACAGCTCGGGCGCAGTGTCGAAGAGCACAGGGCGGCGCTCGGGAGGTTGATGGCGCCGTTCAGCGCCGTTGCGGCAATGCGCCCGCACGCATGGTTCCCCGAGGCGCTGACGCCCCAGGCGATCTCGACTCCCTCACCTGACAACCGCGTGACTGCGGAGCCGTACACGAAGCGCATGAACGCGGTGATCATGGTCGACCAGGGCGCCGCGGTCGTCGTCACCTCCCTCGCCGTCGCGCAGGAGCTCGGCGTGGCGGACAGTGCCGTGTTCGTGTGGTCGGCCGCCGACTGCTCGGACGTCTGGTTCCCGTCCCAGCGGCCCGACCTGGGAGCCTCGCCGGCGATCGCCGCGGCTTCGGCTGCCGCGCTGGCGGCAGCCGGAGCCGGGATGGACGACATCGCGCGACTGGACCTCTACTCGTGCTTCCCCTCCGCCGTGCAGATGGCCGCCGCGGCGCTCGGCATCGCTCCTGACGACACGCGCGGGCTCACCGTCACGGGCGGGCTGCCCTACTTCGGCGGACCCGGCAACAACTACTGCACCCATTCGATCGCGGCGTTGACCGAATCGCTGCAGGGAGCGCAGGACGGCACTCTCGGGCTCATCACAGGGCTCGGCTGGTACATGACCAAGCATTCGGTCGGGATCTATGGGTCCACTCCCCCGCCAGGCGGTTACCGGCGGGGAGACACTTCGCGCGAGCAGCAACGGATCGACGCCACAGCGCTGGCCGCCGCCGCGGATGCGGGGGACGGGTCCAGAGCGATCGTCGAAGCGACGACTGTCATTTACGACAGGGAGGGCAATCCGACCTCCGCTCCGGTGATCGCCTCCCTGCCCGACGGCCGCCGGATCGTGGCTCGAGCGGCCGAATCCGACCTAGCCGGGCTCGCTGGATGCAACATCGCCGGCAGCGAGGTCCAGGTGTCCGGGTCCCCGCCGACCTACCACTTGGAAACTGACTCGTCAGTCAGTTAGGTTGAACCTGAGCTTCGCTGGGGAGGTGGAGGTTGGCTCAGTGGTCACGGCGGCGTTTCTTGCAGATGGCGGGCGCGGCGACGGGCTCCGGCCTGCTCGGCTGGCGGCTGCCGGCCCTGGCTGACGGAGGGCCTGGGCCCGGCGGGTTCTTGACGGCGGCGGAGATCACCACGCTGAACGCCGCCCTCGCACGGATGATCCCGGCGAGCGGCCCGGGTGACTGGTCGGCCGCGGACCTCGGCGTGGCGACCTACATCGACAACATCCTGTCGGTGTCCTGGTCGGGCGGTTCTCCTCCCCCGGTGTTCGCGGGCGGACCGTACCGCGCCGCCAGCGCAGCCGGCCCAGGGTTCGGTGCCTTCCAGCAACTCAGCCGGGTGAAGGCGAAAGGCTGGCAAGCCCAGATCTCGCGGTGGCAGGGGCTGTACAGGTCCGGGCTCGCCGCCCTTGACAAGGCAGCAGGAGGCAACTTCGCTGCGGTGCCGTCCCCGGTTCAGGACGCGATCCTCGAGAAGTTCGACCTGTCGAACGACAAGTTCTTTGCGGTGCTTTACGACCACACGATGGAAGGCGCCTACAGCCACCCCGTCTACGGAGGCAACACGGGGTACCGGTCATGGCAGGCCGTCGGCTTCGCGGGCGATGTGCACGGCGTGAGGTTCCCGACGGTCGGGTCGCAGGGAGCGTGGAACGTCTACGGCGGCTACGCGCCGGAGGAGATCATCGCCGTGGGGTCATCCGCGACCGAACAGCCCGTTACGGCCTCGTCTTCCCGGAGGCTGCCATGAACCGCCGCGCCGTGAACCGGGAGCGACGTCTCCCCCGCGCCAGGATCGTCCTCGCGATCGTCGCGACCGCGGCCGCCATAGCGTGGGCTGCCGTACCCGCCCGTGCGGCCGGTACCGACCCCACCTCGAGCGACCCGCTCGGCCCGCTGGTCGACGTCACCGCCAACTGGCAGGCGTATCAGCCGAGCTCCGACTTCTGCGTGCACCCGACGGTCTTCGAGGTTCCGGCGACGACCGAGACGGCGACCGGCAGCTCGCCCGCGTGCGCCGCCTCAGGTTTCGCGCCATCGGCCACCGGTCTCTACGAGGTGAAGATCGATACGCCGCCGCTGTGCACTGGATGCCGGCGGCTGTTCATCGACTACTCCGAGATCGCACCGAGCACCTCGACGGCTCCGACATCCCACGGGCACGCCTACTTCCGGCTGATGTCCTTGAACCCGACCTACACGGTCCCGCCGCTCGCGCACAGCCCCAACATCAAGAACCTCACCAACGACCGCCTCGTCGCGCCCCCAGGCTCTCCGGTTTCGGCCTTGACCTCGCAGGTCGACCCCTACGACATGGCATACGCGGCAGACACCGCCAACTTCGCGCACACCGCGGCACAGGGCCCCTACTACGTCGGCCCCGGTTACCTGAACACCGCCGGCCAGTGGGTCCAAGGTGCATACCTCGACGTCGATATGTCGAAAGCGACGGAGTTGCCACAGGCGGAGGCAAACCTCATCCGCTACGCGGCCGGGTTCGACTCCTCACCGTCGACATGCCCCGACTCGGCCGTGTTCGGCCCGACCTACACCGACGGGAACTACTTCTACGGCGGGTGCGTCAACGCGTTCGGTGCGAGCACCCAACCGGGTGTAGACCCGTGGGCGAGTAGCTGACATGGGCGGCACAGCCGACATAGTCGTCGTCGGTTCCGGCGCCGGCGGGGGCATAGCCGCCTACGTGCTGGCCCAGGCGGGGTTCTCGGTAACCGTCATCGAGAAGGGCCCCTGGGCCACCCCTGCCAACTTCGGCGATGACGAGCTTCGCTTCGGGGACCGCAACTTCATCGACCAGGACCCGCTGATAGAGCCTCGCACCTTCAGGGACAACGCCGATCAGGGTGACCACGTGTACGTCGGCGACGTGCTCGACGTGAGCAGGTGCGTCGGCGGCGGGTCGGTGCACTACGGGGCCGTGTGCTTCCGCTTCCGGCCCGAGGACTTCCGCGCTTACAACACATGGGGCAACCTTCCCGGGGCCGCCGTCGTCAACTGGCCCTTGAGCGATGGCGAGCTGGCATTCGGCGCCCCCGGTTCGATCTGGGACTACTACCGGCGCGTGGAGGCGCTGATCGGGGTGGCGGGTGGCCAGACGGCGGGCTCCGCGAGCCCCGGCGCCCAGATCCCGGGAAGCCTCCAGGAGCGCACCGACACGTACCCGATGCCAGGGCACCCGCCCAATTACCCGTGCTCGCTGTTCGAGAAGGCTGCGCTCGCCGCCGGGCTGCACCCGTTCCCCACACCGGTTGCGATCAACAACGGCGGTTACAAGGGGCGGCCGGGATGCACCTACTGCGGGTTCTGCTCGGGTTACGCCTGCCCGATCGAGGCCAAAGGCGACACGAGGGTAACGGCGCTGAGGCTCGCCCAGGCGACGGGGAACCTGACCATCGTCGCGGACACGTTCGTCCGCAACGTCGCAGTCGTGGGTGGCCGCGCCGTCGGCGTGAACGTCATCGACGGCGCCGGCAACGACGACTACTGGTCCGCCACCAAGGCGGTGGTCCTTGCCGCGTCGACGGTCGAGACCCCGCGGCTCGTCCTCAACTCCATCAGGGAGTCGACCCTTCCGGCCGGACTCGTGAACACGGACGCCCTTGGCCGCTACCTGATGGTGCACCACTACCCCGCCGGCGTGGGTGTGTTCGAGGAGCGGGTGGACTACTGGCGGGGCTTCTGGAGCATGCGCTGCCTGGACGACTGGTACTTCGGCCCGGGCGGGGTTTCTGACCCGCAGTTCGGCTGGGGAAACCTGCAGACGATCGGACCGTCGGGCGGGGCTCGCTCGGCCTTCGGAACCGGTGGGCTGATCTCGATGGCCAAGACTGTCGGCTGGGGCCAGACGCACAAAGAGGCGATGCGGTACCTGTTCGGCCACCTTCAGTTCCTGGGCATCATCGGCCAGGACCCACCCGTGGCGACCAATACGGTGGACCTGGACCCGACCGTGCAGGATGTGTACGGCGTTCCCGTCGCGCGGATCACGTACTCGCACCACCCGAACAACGCCGTGGTACAGGCAGCCGCCGCGCCGCTGATCGCCGGACTCCTCGGTGAGATGGGGGCGGTGTCGACTCAGATGGTCATGCCGATCGGGGTGGGGACGGCCATACCGCAGTTCGGGAACCAGGACACCTTCCACATGGGAGCCCTGCGCGGGTTTCCCGACACCGTGGGCGGGCTCGTGAACCACCAGATGGGCACCATGCGCATGGGCGACGACGACTCCACGTCGGTCGTCGACCCGCACGGGCGGGTCTGGGGGGTCCCGAACATGTACGTCGCCGACGGGTCGGTGTTCCCGACCGCCGGCGGATACAACCCGACGTTGACGATCCAGGCGATGGCCTGGCGCACGGCGGACCGCATCGTGGCAGCGCTACGCGGGGCTGGACCGCATGGCGTTCTTTCGCGTCGCCGATGACAAGGCGGGCGTCCAGCTGCAGCCAGCGACTTGACGGGCCGGAGAAACTCATTGCATCAGGAGTGCAACTAGTTTACGATCGCCATCGGTGCCCGATACCGCCGTCGACCGCCGTGTAGCCCGGGGGGAGGAAACCCGCCGGCGGCTCGCGGAGGCGATGATCGCTCTGCTCGAGGAAGGCTCGCCCCAGCCATCCGCGCGGGATATCGCAGAGCGCGCCGGGGTGTCGCTGCGCCTGGTCTTCCACCACTTCGACGACATGGAACAGGTTCTCCGCGCCGCTGTCTCGGTGCAGGTCGACCGGCACTGGAACCGGCTGCAGGCGGTCGACCCATTGCTGCCGCTCGATGAGCGGACAAGCAAAGTGGTCCGCCAACGCGAGACGCTGTACGAGGCGATCGCCCCTGTCAGGCGCGCCGCTGCTCGGGCGGAGCAGTCTTCGCCGACGGTTGCCGCCGAGCTGACCCGGGCGAGATTGCAGCTGCGGCACGGGATCGAGTCGGCATTCGACGCCGAGCTGCGGGGTTCCGGTGCCAAGGAGTTGCTGGACGCCCTGGAGGCCGCAGCCAGCTGGGAGACCTGGGAGCTGCTCCGCGGGCGGATGGGTCTGAGCCGCTCAGCCGCGCGGCGCGTCGTGGTTCGGATGATGAAGTCGCTGCTCGCAGACCAAGGAGGGTCACGTTGAAAGTCCTGCGCACACCGGACGAGCGGTTCTCGCGCCTACCCGGCTTCGAGTTCGAGCCGCACTACGTCGACGTACCGGCCGGAGACGGTGCCGCCGGCACGATCAGAGTCCACTACCTCGACGAGGGTGATCCCGGTGCCACCGAGACGGTCCTGCTGATGCACGGGGAGCCGTCGTGGAGCTACCTGTACCGGAAGATGATCCCGCCGCTCGCCGCGGACGGCATCCGGGTCGTGGCCCCTGATCTCGTCGGTTTCGGGCGTTCGGACAAACCGGCTGACCGCAACGACTACACCTACGAGCGCCATGTCGAATGGATGCGTTCGGCCCTCTTCGACGGTCTCGGCTTGTCCGGCCTCACCGTGGTCGGTCAGGACTGGGGCGGCCTCATCGGGCTCCGTCTGGTAGCTGAGAACCCCGACCGGTTCCGCCGGGTGGTGGCGGCGAACACCGGACTGCCGACGGGCGACATGGACATGGGCGATGCGTTTCTCGCCTGGCAGCGGTTCTCCCAGGAGACACCCGAGTTGCCGGTCGGGGGGATCATCGCCGGAGGCTGCACGACCCAGCTGCCCGAAGAGGTGGTCGCCGCCTATGACGCCCCCTTCCCGGACGAGACCTACAAGGAAGGTGCAAGGCAGTTCCCGCTTCTTGTCCCGACCCGGCCGGACGACCCGGCTGCCGGCGCGAACCGCAAGGCGTGGGAGGTGCTGGCCGGATTCGCCAAACCGTTCCTGTGCGCGTACAGCGACGGCGACCCGATCACTCGCGGTGCGGACCAGCTGTTCCTGGCGCGAGTGCCGGGCGCCAAGGGGCAGGCCCACACGACAATCTCAGGCGGAGGCCATTTCCTGCAGGAAGACCGCGGGCCGGAACTCGCCGCGGCCGT
This sequence comes from Acidimicrobiales bacterium, assembly GCA_035533095.1. NCBI lineage: Bacteria > Bacillati > Actinomycetota > Acidimicrobiia > Acidimicrobiales > Acidimicrobiales bacterium. The sequence continues at coordinate 39,395 of DATLUM010000069.1, forward strand.
CGCCGACTTCATTCGAACCAACCGGGAGGGCTGAACCATGGGCCGCAAGATCTTGTTCATCACCACCGATCAGCAGCGCTACGACAGCCTCGGCTGCAACGGGGGGACCGTCGCGCGCACGCCGGTACTCGACCGGCTTGCCGCGGAAGGCATCAACTACCGCAGGGCCATGAACCAGAACGTCGTGTGCATGCCGGCACGCTCCACGATGATCACCGGGCAGTACGTCCGGACCCACGGGGTGTTCGCCAATGGGGTGCCTCTGCCGGCCGACGCTCCGAGCATCGCCGCGTACCTGAACGGCAACGGATACAAGACCGCCCTGCTGGGCAAGGCGCACTTTGAACCGGGGATGGACCTCGAAGGCCGCTGGCCCGAGAACCGCATGGCCCGTGATGGCACCTTCGGCCCCCACCGCGGTTTCGACCACATGGAACTGGCCATGCACGGGCCGCTACCGCTCTGGCACTACGGCAAGTGGCTCATGGAGCAGCCGGGGCACTTGGAGCAAGGCTTCTACCAGCTGTTCAAAGGAGGCCAGCTGAACGGCGAGCCCGGCGGGGAGACCGGCGCCCCGCAGGTGGCCATCAACCCGGTTCCGCGCGACATGTACCACACCGACTGGACAGCCGACCGGGCTATGGCGTGGCTCCAGACCCTCGAAGCGGGCGACGACTGGTTCTGCTGGGTCAGCTTCCCCGACCCTCACCACCCGTGGGACCCGCCGTCGTCGGAGCTCGGGCGAGTGAACTGGCGCGATCTCGATCTGCCTGATGCGCACCCGGGAAGCGCGGACGAGTGCCGGCGCATCCTCGAGGAGAAGCCGCACCACTGGCTGGCGTACTACGACGGGTCGCACTCCAACCTCGAGGGCGGCCCTCCGACGTTCGTCCCGGCCGAGATGACTCCCGACCAGGTGCGTGAGGTCAACGCGCTGACCCACATCGAAAACGAGCTGATCGACGAGGCGATCGGGCGCATCCTCGCTTACGTAGACCAGCGCGGCTGGGCCGAAGACACCGACGTGATCTTCACGACGGACCACGGCGAGCTTCAAGGCGACTTCGGGCTGCTCTTCAAGGGGCCCTATCACTGCGAGGCGCTGATGCACCTGCCGATGATCTGGCGGCCGGCGCCGTCCGCCGCCGTTGCGCCGGCGGTCGTCGACGAACCGGTGGGCCAGCTCGATCTCGCGCCCACGTTCGCCGCCATCGCCGGCCTGCCCGCACCCGGATGGGTGCAGGGGACGCCGCTTCCGATCGGTCCCGCACCCGAGAGGGAGCGCGTCATCACCGAGTGGGACAGCCAGTTCCCGACCGAGGACCTGCATCTTCGTTCGATGTACCGCGACGGTTGGCTGGTCACCGCTTACGAGCCGGGCGGGGGCTATGACGGAAGCGAGGGAGAGCTGTACTCGCTCACCGAGGACCCGCGGCAGTGGAAGAATCTCTGGAACGACCCCGGTTACAAGGCGATCCGCGAGGATCTCGTCGCAGACCTCTACGACAACCTTCCACCGGAGCGCGCAGACAAGTTGGAGGTCGAAGCGCCGGTCTGACCGGCCCTGCGGGCTAGCATCGCCGCCCCGTGGATGCCCGCACGTTCCTCGGACTGAACGCGACGCACAACCCTTTCCGGTGGATTCTCCCGGTGACGCAGGGCATCTGCACACCTGGAGGGTTCCTCTTCGGCGGGTGCGGGCTGGGAGCGGCGATCACCGCGCTGGAGGCGACGACCGGCCGCCCCCTGGTGTGGGCGACAGCCCAGTACCTCTCGTACGCGCGCCCTCCCGAAGTTCTCGACCTCGATGTGATCGTGAGCGTGGCCGGCCATCAGGTCACCCAAGCGCGGGTGGTCGGACACGTTGCGGACCGCGAGGTCATCACGGTGAACGCGGCTCTCGGTCGGCGCCACGTCGAGCACGACGGGACATGGGCCGTGATGCCGGAGGTTCCCTCGCCCGAGGAGTGCTCCCGACGGCAGTTGCGCCTGCCTACCGACGGGAACTCGCTCCCCGACCGTCTCGACATCCGCATGGCGCTCGGGCGGAACATGGCCGAGCTTTCGAAGAGCGCCCGACCGGGAGAGGGAATGCCCGACGGCCGCTCGGCTCTGTGGGCGAAGATGCCGGATGTGCTGGACATGTCTTCGGCCTCGCTGGGGATCCTCGGGGATTACGTCCCGTTCGGCATCGGCCAGGCGTTGGGCCTCCCCGCCGGCGGCAACAGCCTGGACAACACGCTGCGCATGGGCCAGCAGGTACCGACCGAGTGGGTGCTCCTCGACGTTCGCGTGCACCAGGTCCGAAACGGGTTCGGGCATGGAGACGTCCATCTCTGGTCGCAGAGCGGCGCGCTGCTCGCGACGGCCAGCCAGTCGGCGATCGTGAGAATGTGGCCGGACATGGCGGGGAGTCGCTGACATGGACATCCCGCGCCGCACCGGTTTCGTGGAGCACGACGGCGAGCGCATCTACTACGAGACGGTGGGAGGCGGCGGAGTCCCGCTGGTGCTGAGCCACGGCGCCGGAGGGAACCACGCCGTATGGTTCCAGCAGGTGACGGCATTCGCTGCCGATCGGCTGGTGGTCACGTGGGACCACCGGGGTTTCGGCAGGTCCACCGATGCCGCCGATCTGTCGGGGCCGCTGGTCGCGGCCGGAGACCTTCTGGCGGTTCTCGACGTTCTCGGGATCGAGCGGGCGGACCTGGTCGGCCAGTCGATGGGGGGCTGGACCGTCGTCGGGGCGGCTCTGGCGCGACCCGGACTGGCCAGGAGCCTGGTGCTCGCGGACACCCTCGGCGGTTTCACGTCCCCCGCCATCGAAGCCGGGTTGTCGCAGAGACCGCTGGACCCGCTCGGTTCCCCCGACGTGCTGGGTAGACACCCGGCGCTCGGGTCTGGGTTCTCCGAACGCGAACCCGAGAGAGCCCACCTTTACCAGTGCCTCGGTCAGATGGGCAGCGCCGACTCCGCTGCCGTCATCCCACGGCTTCTCGCTGTCTCCCACGACACCGCCGAGGCCCAGCGTCTCACCATGCCGGTGCTCTGCATCGCAGGGGACAAGGATCCTCTCTTCCCGCCCGCTTCGATTCGCGCGCTGGCGGACCTGCTGCCCGAAGCACAGTACGTCGAGATACCCGGCTGCGGTCACTCCCCCTACTTCGAGGATCCTGCCGAGTGGAACTCGGCGGTGAAAGCCTTCTTGGAATCGATTGTCGGTTAGCTTCGGGGCCATGCCCACCGACGTACCGGAAACCTGCCTGCAGATCCGTTCCCTCGTGACTCCGGAAGCGACGGTGGAGTTGTCACTCCAGACCGTCGATGTCCCAGAGCCGGGCCCGCGCCAGGTGGTGGTCCGCGTCGAGGCTGCCCCGATCAACCCGTCCGACCTGGGCCTGCTCTTCGCTGGCGCGGATATGGGTTCGGCGTCGACGGCCGGCTCGCACGACCTGCCGGTGGTGATCGCGCCGATCCCTCCTGCGGCCATGCGGGCAATGGCAGCGAGGATGAGCCAATCGTTGCCGGTCGGCAACGAGGGAGCCGGCACCGTGGTCGCCGCTGGTTCCTCGCCGGAGGCGCAGGCGCTTGTGGGCAGAACCGTTTCGCTGGCAGGTGGGGCGATGTACACCCAGTACCGCTGCGTCGACGCCGCCATCTGCCTCGTGTTGCCGGAGGGGACGAGAGCGGCGGAGGGGGCGTCGTCGTTTGTCAACCCACTGACCGCTCTCGGCATGGTCGAGACAATGCGGATGGAGGGCCACACCGGCCTCGTGCACACGGCAGCCGCCTCGAACCTCGGGCAGATGCTCAACCGACTGTGCATCGAGGAGCGGATCCCACTCGTGAACATCGTCCGGAAGAGCGAACAGGAGGAGATCCTGCGATCTGCCGGCGCGACGCACGTGTGCAACTCGTCGACTCCTGGATTCATGGACGATCTCACTCGTGCCCTGAAGGAGACCGGCGCGACCCTCGCCTTCGACGCCGTAGGCGGGGGGACGCTGGCGAGCCAGATCCTCGCGTGCATGGAGGCAGCAGCCAGCTCCACCGGCGGCGATTACAGCCGCTACGGCTCATCCGTGCACAAGCAGGTTTACATCTACGGCTCGCTCGACCGCGGTCCTACCGAGCTCACTCGCAGCTTCGGGTTCGCGTGGAGCCTCGGCGGTTGGCTGCTCACTCCGTTCCTCCAGAAGATCGGGATGGAAGCGATGGCACGGCTGCGCGACAGGGTCGCGAGCGGTCTGCAGACGACTTTCGCCAGCTCCTACACGGCAGAGGTATCTCTCGCCGGCGCACTCAGCCAGGACGCCATCGCCAACTACGGCCGGCAGGCCACAGGTTCGAAGTACCTGATCAATCCGAACGGCTGAGCAACCCCCGCCGGGACGCGAGGCGCTGCCCGAAACGGCCGACGATCAGGGCGGTCTCCACCGACGCGATGACGAGGATGTACAGCGGGAAGGCAGCATTCGCGGTCGTGAACCGGTCGATGGTCAACACGGTGATCAGGGCGTTGAGCGCTGCTGTGACGTACGCGGACACCGACTCGCTTTCAGGCGCAACCCAGGATTTTCGCAGTGTCGGTATCGCCGCAATCGCGTCCGCCGCGATGGACGCGACGACGGCCACTGTCCCGTGGCGGGTTGCGAGCCAGGCGACGAGCCCGGCGGCGGACAGAGCGCCGCACAGCCAGTCGAACGGACCGATCCGCCACGCCAACTGCCGGTTGCAGAACGACGCGACGAAGATCGCCAAAGGACCGAAACCCACCACGAACGTCATCAGCGAGCGAAGCCCGACCCCTGCCTGCACCTCCGCCGCGAAGGCGATCAATGGAGCTACCCCCCACATGAGCCAGGTCACCCGATTCGGCTGGGTGACTCCCCGAACCGTGTCGCGCAGGTACGACAGCATCCCTGCCATGCCGATGACCGCGCCGAGGATCACGAAGTGGACGTCGAGCACAGCAGGTCATTCTTACGCCCGGGCGTGAATCAGCGTTGTGCGCCGTCTCCGCGCGCGGCTCTACCAACGGGCTCCCCGCGCTCGACCGGCTCGTCGAGATGGACGTCGACCACCTCGGGCCGCCGTCTTTTCTCCTCTTCGACGTAGATCTCGTAGGCCTTCTGGTCACCTTCAGTAAGGGGGGGCTGGACCAGGCTGCGAGGCCATAGCCGCCGGGCCCGGACCACGTCGATCTCCAGCGCGTACATGGTGAACTGTGCCTGCATGTAGATCCACCAGAGGAGGCCGATCACGAAGGCGAAAGTCCCGTAGACCTCGCTCGCGTTCTTCAGTTCGTGGGCGATCAGGAAGGTGCCGAAACCCTGGAGGATCTGCCACAAAACCGCGGCGATCACGGCCGCGAGCCACATGTCCATGCTCCGGATCGATTTCGCGGTACCCAACCGGAAGCCGAGCCAGAACGCGCCGAAGTTGATGATCAAAGCGACCGCGTAAGCGGCGATCCGCAAACCGATCGCGGAGTGGCTGCCGGACCCGAAGCTCGAGAGTGCGGTGCTGAGCACGATCCCGATGCCAACCGCGAAGATCATCCCGAAGCTGCGGAGTGTGTTGAACGGGAACCCGGGCCGTTCGGATTTGGGGACGTTCCACGCGTGGTTGAAGGCGTTCTGCGCCGCCGATGCAACTCCCCTTGCACCGTAGAACGTGCCCACCAGCCCGAGGCCGAGGCCGAGGCCGGTCCGGTCGAGTGAGTGGACGTTATTCCGGAGCTGAGTGCCGATTACCGGGAAGTTCTTGAGAGCGGAATGCAGGACCCGATCCTGGAGGTGCGGGTCGTGGGCCAGGACAATCCCGAGGACCGTGACCGCCACGAGCATCAGGGGGAACAGGGAGAAGAACCCGTAGTAGGCGATCAACGCGGCCTGGTTGCCGGCCTGGTCGTCGCCGTACTTCTTGACAACCGCGAACGGGAACGCAGCCCAGGGATGCCGTTGCTGGAAGCCGTCCAGCCCCCTCAGCACGGCTTGCACCTGTTCCATTCACGCGATGTACCCCGCGCGGCGGCGGATCTACCGGCCCCGGTAGCTCGGTCGGCACGCGCGCGAACTCAGCCAGCTAGTCTCGGATCTGTAGGAGATTCCTGGAAGGGGGGGGCAAATGGTCGACATCGCCACACCGACGCCTGCGCGGCCGGAAGCTCCGGCGGTGCCGGAGTTCCAGATCGTCCCGCTGGCCGGCCTGCCCGTCGTCGGGCTCGTGCTCGTCGGGCTCGTCGTCACTATCGCAACGAACAAGCAGTGGGCCATCGACTTCTTCCACGTGGTCGCCGGGGGGATATGGACGGCGCTCGACTTGTTTCTAGGGTTCGTTATCGGACCGATCCTCGGACGCTTGTCGATACCAGCCCGTATCGAGTTCACCACACGCCTCATGCCGAAGATGGTCCTGATCATGCCCACGGTGGTGGTCTGCACGCTGGCAGCCGGATGGCAGCTGGCCCGCCACCTCGGTTACCTGGCGTCCAGCGATCCGCACCACGGTTGGATCGTCGCGTCCTTCATCGTCGTAGCGGTCATGGCGGTGATAGCCCTCGGACTGCTGGAGCCGGCGAACGTCGCCGTCCTGTTCGAGTTGAAGAAGCCTCGCCCCGACGGCGAGATCATCGCCAAGCTGATGAAGCGGTTCATCATGACAGCGGGAATCACCGGCGCCATGCAGGTGGCCACGCTCGTGATCATGACCAAGGTGGCCTCGTCGTGAGCAGCCATCCCGCCGACGTAGGAAGCTCCTCGCCGTTGCTCGATCGCAAGCTGCCGCCGGTCGCGGAGCTCGTCGTTCTGTCGCTCGCGATGATGCTGTCGGGTGGGGTGTACCTGGCCGCTTCGCTGCCGAAGCCACCGGGACTGGCGCCGGTGGTCGCCCTGCTCGCCGCTGGAGCGGCCCTCACGATGGTCGCGGTGGTCATGCTGAGCAGAGTCGGCGACTTCGCATGGGACAAATTCTTCCTGGTCGCGAAATGGGCCCTGCTCGCCTACGCGATCATCGCCGGCATCCTCGGATTCGTGTTCGTCTACGACCACACCCGCGGCGGCACTCTCGCCGTGCTCCTGTGCACGTTGGCCGTCTTCGCGGTGGACGTCCCGACCATCATCGGCTTCACCGTGGCCCGCTACCAGGACCCTGGAAGCACGTCCACATTACAAGTATTGCCAGATTGATCGTCTTGGCGTAACATCTCGGGTGTGGCCGACTACCTGAGCGAACCATTCGACCGACTGCCCTTCGGCAACCCCGACAAGGCACGTCGGTACGCGACCGAGAGGTACAGCGGTGCCGTCGGGCTGAACTGGTACACGTCTGACCCCACGCTGCAGTTCCTGATGAGGGTCCACCTCGGGGACGCCGGCCTCGCGTGGGCGCAGCCGCATCTCGAGCGTGTCGGCGCGCTCATGGGCGGCCCGATCGCCGAGCGGGCGGAGATGACCGACCGTGAGCCGCCTCGGCTGGAGAAGTACGACCGCTGGGGCCGGGACGTGAGCCGGATCGTCCACTCGGCGTCGTTCCGGGAGTCGAAGGCTGATCTAGTTCGCGATTCGTTCACCTCGGAGGCGTTCGAGAAGACGGCAGGTGAAGCGGGAGTCGACGCCCGTCCGCTCGCCGCGGCATGGAGCTACATGCTCAACCAGGCCGAGATCGGGATGATGTGCGTGCTCGGGACGGGTCTCGACATGGTCGTTCGCATGGCCGAGCGGTTCGCACCCGACGATGTCAAGGCGCGGGTGGCCGAACTCGCGGCCAGCGGCAGCGAGCTCGCCGGCGAAACGGCGCAGATGTTCACCGAGCGCACCGGCGGCTCCGACCTGGCCGCTCTCGAGACGACCGCCACGCCCGCCGGTGACGCCTGGCTGCTGAACGGTTTCAAGTGGTTCGTGTCCAACGCGGACGGTTCCGCGTACGTCGTGCTCGCCAAGCCCGTGGGTGCTCCGGACGGAACCCGCGGGGTCGCCCCGTTCCTGGTCCTTCGCGAGAGACGGGACGGAACTCGTAACGGCGTGCGGATCCGACGGCTCAAGGACAAGCTCGGCACGAAGGCAGTTGCCTCCGCAGAGGTCGAACTGGACGACGCGGAGGGATTCCTGCTGGCTCCCGGGTTCTCCGACTCATCATCTTCGGGGACTTCGCACGACGGTCATGGGCTCAGCCGGATGATGGAGCTCACCAACGGTGCACGGCTCGGCATCGCCATGATGGGTGTCGGCGTAGCCCGGCGCGCCCTGGTGGAGTCGTTGTGCTACGCCCGGACCCGCGAGGCCTTCGGTGCCGCGCTGATCGACCAGCCCCTCATGCAGCGCAAGCTGGCGGAGATGATCGTCGAGTTGGAGGCGGCCCAGGCGCTCGCATTCGACGGATACCTGGGGCCCCGCTTGCGCATCGGTGCACCGCTCATCAAGCTGCGCTCTGCTCGCCTCGGCATCACGGCAGCGAGCGACGCGATCGAGATCCACGGTGGCAACGGCTACATCGAGCAGTGGCCGGTGGCTCGTCTGCTCAGAGATGCCCAGGTGAACACCGTCTGGGAAGGCGCCGACAACATTCTCTGTCTCGATGTCCGCCGGGCGATCGAGAAGAGCGCAGCGCACGAACAGCTTTTCGAGCGGATCGAATCCGCGCTCTCGGGGGCGGGGTCCGAGTGCGGCGAAGCCGCCGAGCTGGTATCTCTTCGCGCTGCACAGATGCGAGAGGCCGTCGGCGCGTGGAAGAAACTGGAGCGGACGGTGGCCGAGGCGCGGCTCTTCCCTCTGGCCCAGTTCATGGTCGACGTCTACGCCGGCGCGCTTCTGATCGAGCAGGCGGGACGCGAGGCCCGCCTGGCGGGCAGCGCCGGCGGCTCCGGGGCGCGGAAGTCGCTCGTCGCCCGCCTGTACGCGCAGTCGCACCTGGCGGACCAAGGCCCGCTTCGCGGCGTGGACGCGCCGGCAGAAGACCTCGAAAGGTTCAAGGAGCTCTGCGACGGCGCGCTCGTCGACCCGCGATGATCAACCGGTGAGCCTCTGATCTGCGGACTAGTCCCTGCATCACTGGTAAGGGACTTCTGCCCCTATCCGGGGCGAGTCGTTGGCCACTACACATGCCCCATGCCCTACGCGTTCAGCGAAGCGGGACTCGCCGTCCAGCAGCAGGTCCGCAGGTTCATGGAGTCCACGATCTACCCCAACGAGGACCGCTACTACGAGGAACTCGAGAGCGCGCCCGACGGCTACCCGCTTGTGATGGACAAACTGAAGGCGGCGGCCATGGAGCGCGGCCTTTGGAACCTGTTCATGCCCGATCTGCAGCCGAACGGCCCGGGGACCCGCCTGTCCAACGTGGACTACGCGCCCGTCTCCGAGATGCTCGGCGGGGTCGGGTTCGCCTCCGAAGCGCTCAACTGCTCCGCCCCCGACACCGGCAACATGGAGATCCTCCACCACTACGGGACGGAGATCGTGAAGGAGCGGTGGCTGGCCCCGCTGCTCGCCGGGGAGATTCGAAGCGCGTTCTCCATGACCGAGCCGGACAGCGCTTCATCGGACGCCACGAACATCGGATTGCGGATCGACCGGATGCCGGGCGGTTACCGGCTCAACGGTCGCAAGTGGTTCAGCTCGGGCGCAGGGTCGCAGCGCTGCAAGGTGCTCGTGGTCATGGGCAAGACCGACCCCGGCGCGCCGGCGCACCTGCAGCAATCGATGGTCGTGGTCCCCAAGGACACCCCCGGCGTGACCGTAGGCATGCGCCCGACCGTCTTCGGGTACGCCGAGCACGGCGGTCACCCGGAGGTGATCTACCGTGACGTCGAGATCCCCGACGACCATCTGCTTGGCCAGGAAGGTGGCGGTTTCGCCATTGCGCAGGCCAGGTTGGGCCCGGGCCGGATCCACCACTGCATGCGCTCCATCGGCGTGGCCGAACGAGCGCTCGAGCTGATGGTCACACGCTCGCTCGAAAGGCACGCTTTCGGATCGAGCATCGCCCACAAGGGGCTCATCCAGGACTGGATCGCCGAGTCGCGCATAGAGATCGACATGGCTCGCGAGTACGTCTTGAAGACGGCGCATCTCATGGACACCGTCGGCAACAAGTCAGCCGCCACGGAAATCTCCGGCATCAAGGTCGCCGTTCCCAACATGGCGCTGAAGGTGATCGACCGGGCCATCCAGGTGCACGGAGCCGCGGGGCTCACGCAGTTCACCCCGCTCGCGCAGATGTACGCGCACATGCGCTCACTGCGGATCGCGGACGGGCCGGACGAGGTACACAAGATGACCATCGCCCGACGGGAGATCCGCAAGCACCAGCCGGCGTTCCGGATGCACTGATCAGATAGCGGTCGCCGCGTCCAGGTCGAGCGCGTGCCTGGCATGGCGGTGGGCCATGACCATGAACATCTCGTCGCCGCGCTCGGTCCGCTCGACGAGCATCGAAGCCGCGATCGCCATGATCAGCCCGGACCAGGTGCCGCGCCTGTAGTCGTGCCAGCAGCGATCCCATCCGTAACCTTGCACGCCCGCGGCAACCAGGCGGTCGTGGTACAGCCGCACCAGCCCCCCTTCGTGGGCCCGCCGGTCATCGAGCAGGAGCCCCGCCCCGATGAAGTAGGCGACGTCCGCCAGCGCGGGCCCGTGGGTGACTGTCTGCCAGTCGAGGACGGTCACCGACGCGCCCGTCCCCTCACCCGGCTTGCTGCCCGAAACGGCGGGTGATCCGGCGAAGAGGAGGTTGTCGAGACGGTAGTCGCCGTGCACGACGGTCCACGGCTCGGTGTCGCCGAGGATGAAGTCCGACAGCTTGGCGAACAGCTGGTCGCCCGCCTCGTGCACCTCCGGACCGAGCGACTCCGCATAACGCTCGCGGAATCCGTCCCACAACTGAGGTAGCAGACCCAGGTAGAACAGCTGCTGGCCCGAACGGTCGCGGTGGAGCCACGGCAGCTCCTTGAGCGACGGGTCGTCCCACAGTGGCGCGTGCAGGCCGACCAGCTCGTCGATGGCGGTGACGGCGTCGGCGTGCGAGCAACCGGCCAGCTGGTCCCCGGGTTGGGCCGGGCTCAGGTCCTCGAGCAGCAGGACGAAGCTGGCTGTCTCGACTTCGATGTCCGCGTAATAGACGCGCGGCGTGCGAACGTCGAGGCGGGGGGCGAGCTGCTGATAGAAGCGGACCTCGTTTTCGTAGCTGCCGAGGGACAGGGCGGTCGCGCGGCTGATGGGGTCGGCCGAGGGGAGCTTGGCGATGATCGATCGGGGTGGATCGGTCCGGATGTCCGGGCCCGGGGCGTACGTCAGGATGAGACGGAAGGTGTCGCACATCTGTCCTGTGCCGACCGGGGCGGTGTCGACCGACTCGACTTTCACGTCCCCGAGCGTCTCGGCGAGGGCTGCAGACAGCCAGGCGGGCGTCAGGGAATCTGGGGTGTCAGCGATGCTCGGCACGCCGAGACATTACGTATTCCGCGCGGGCTACGACAGGGCAACCGCCGGGACGCCGGCGCCGGCTGTCTCGTCGACGTCACGCCCGCTCGTCTCGGGGAGGAGCAAGGCCACGACGGGGATCGCCACCAGCGGGCCCAACGCCAGGATCCCGACCGCATCAGAAAGGCCCTTGGTCCCCGCGATCAGAACGCCGCCGGCGACGAAGCCGACGCATTGCCCCATCACCTTCGCGGCTCCGGCCGTCGAGTTGCCAAGCGCCCGAAGGCTCGTCGGGAACAGCTCGGTCCCGTACGCGCCGAGCGCGGGCCAGGCGCCGAACCCACCGACGTACGTGAGCGCGAGCGCGCCGAACAGCTCAGGCGCGCCGTGGGCGATGAAGAAGAGCAGGTAGGTTCCGGTGACGCCGGCGGCGAGGAAGCCGCAACCCACGGCCTTGCGCCCCAGGCGGTCGCTCAGGGAACCGGCGATGCCGAGTACGGGTATCGCCAGCGCTCCCGCGGCCACGAGGATGAGGTTCGCGGCAGACGTCGAGAGGTGGCGCTGAGACTCGAAGAAATCGATGACGAAGACCTGCGCCTGGGTCGTGAGGTTGATCAGAAAGGCGATCGCGCACACGAGGAGGAGACTGCGCAGGTGCGGAGGACGCGCGATTTCGGCCCACCTCGACCACGCCTTGGTCTCGGCGATGCGCAGGTATCGACTGCTCTCGGGAAGCCGCCGGCGCAGCCACACGGCGACGAGAAGGACTGGAACGGCGGCGCCGTACAGCCACCGCCAGGAGATGCCGAGCGGTGCGAGCACGACCCCGTACAGCAACGACCCGAAGCCGGCGCCCAGGATGTCCAGCGTGGCAAGGAAGCCGAACCCGAACCCACGTGCCCCCGCCGGCAGTTCTTCCGCGATAACGGTCCAGGTGAGCGAGATCTCCGTGGCAAGGAAGAGCCGCGCCGCGAACTGGAACCCCGCGAACGCGCCGATGGTCGGTGCAACGGCCGTCGCCGCGGTCGCGATGGTGTAGCCGGTGATCGACACCAGCAGCACCCGCCGGCGACCGTGCCGGTCCGCCCTTCTTGCGACGAAGATCGCGGGCAGGGCCCCGAGATACAGAAGGCTCAGCCACAGCGAAGCCGAGGACTGGGAGAGCCCGAAGCTGTGGCGGATGTGCGGAAGGGCGAAGATGACGACGTTGAGGTCGTAGCCCTCGAAGAAGCTCGCCCATCCGAGCAGCGCCAGGAGCTGCCAGTGCGACGGTTCGAGCAGACGGGCGGGCTCGAGCAGTTTCCCCAGCCGGCTCACCTCAGGTACCTGAGCCGAGGCCCAACACCCGCCAGAGTCGCCGGTACGCCGGCGTGAGAAGCCCGACCTCCTCGCACAGGCGCCGCACCTTCTGCAACGACTCCACCGTCGCGGCCCGATGCTCGGGGTTGTAGGTGTAGGCCAGATCGAGGACCGACGCCGGGATCGCATAGTCCGCGACGATCTGGCGCGACGGGCGGAGCATCATCTGCGCCATGGCGGCGAGGATCAGCGGCGCTCCGACGGCGAGCTCGGCGCGGCGGAACCGGCTGAGCTGCGGTACCCGGCGCTTGAGATAGTGGCGGGCGAAGGACAGGTGCCGGGCCTCCTCGGTCACGTGGATGCGCACGATCCGTTCCACCAGGGGATGGGCGATGCCGGCGCGCAGCCGCTGTCGCTGGACGTAGTCGATGGGGTCCTCGCCCCCGAGGACGAACATGAAGAACAGCGGGGGGAAGATGCGGGCGAACGGCGCGACGAGCAGCTCGGCGGTCACCTTCATCCGGGCGGGCAGGCCGTCGACCGGTAGGCCGCAGCGGTCGACGAACTCCTGGAACATCATGGTGTGGTGGGACTCCTCGGCCACCTCGTGGTGCAGGTACCGGAACTCCGGCCGGTGGTTGGGAAGCCAGAAGGCGTAGGCGAGGAGGCCTCGTTGGAGCACGTTCTCGAACTCCCAGCCGGTGCGCATGGCCGTGGCGATCCGGTGCAGGCCGATCCTCGCCTGGATCTCCGGCGGCTGCCGGCGGTACCAGCCGGTGTCGGTGAGGGGATCGAGGGTCACCGCCGCCCATCGGGCCCCGCCGGGGTCGATCTGCAGCGCCTCGGCATCCCAGTCCACGTCGGCGAAGGCGTCGAAGTGCCGCTCGACGGACTGGCGGCTGAGCCGCCGCACCAGCGCGTCGAAGGCCGTGTCGGTTTCGATGGTGGCGGCCATGGGGTCCTCCGTGGTGGGGTCCTCGGGCATGATTATGTCATCAAGCAATGTAACAGTAGATAATGGTAACGTCAAGGCCCATGGAGTACCGCGTCGACGAGCTGGCCAGGGAAGCGGGGACGACCGTGCGCAACGTCCGCGCCTACCAGGACCGCGGCCTCCTGCCACCACCCCGGCGGGAGGGGCGGATCGTCCTGTACTCCGAGGCCCACCTGGCCCGCCTGCGCCTGGTGAGCGCGCTTCTCGAGCGG